>JALRBG010000214.1 GCA_023257855.1 Pseudomonadales bacterium
TACAAGGAAATCGGCGATTTCGACCCGGCCGAGATTGCATTCATGGAGGAAATCTTCTTCAACGATGCCACCGAGTACGGCTTCTTTGGTGAAAAGGTTACACCTGATCTGACTCACCGCATCCCGCAGAGTGAGGTGGAAAAGATCGGGGGCAGCGGGCATTTCCTCCTCAAGGGCGATTCCCTGAAGCAGTATCAGCAGATTCACCGGGATGTCGGCAACAACCTGCTGCTGACCTCGGGCATCCGCAACGTAGTCAAGCAGATGCACCTCTACCTGTCCAAGACGCGCCAGTCCAACGGCAATCTTTCCAAAGCGTCACGCTCGCTGGCGCCGCCGGGATATTCCTTTCATGGCATCGGCGACTTTGACGTCGGCAAGATCGGACTGGGCGAAGCCAACTTCACCATAGATTTTTCCAACGCGGAAGAATTCAAGCGCCTGATCAGGCTCGGCTATGTCGATATCCGCTATACCGACACCAACCGTTACGGCGTACGCTACGAGCCCTGGCACATCAAGATCATCTAGCCGCTGTCACCCCCGACAAAGCCGAGAAACGCCTCCTCGTTAAACGGCCAGCCCAGCTCCGCTTCCCCGTCCGCAAACCGGATTACCGGTATCCGGATTCCGTACCTGTCCACCAGGGCATCCGACGTACTGATGTCCACTTCTTCCAGGACAATACCCAGCCGCTCAAGGTGGGGCGCCATCAATGCATGAGCTGTTTCACAGAGGTGGCAGGCCGGCGTCGAGTACAGTATCAGGGTGGAATACGGGGCTGGCATGGGTGACGAGAGTCCTTCCGGGGGTTTGCGGGGCCTGGCGGGTCGTTATTTTCCCACACTATTAGCCAGCTTGGGGCTCCACAAGTAACATTTTCAATGCATTGGGATTCACTATAGAATCGGTTTTTTGGTCGAGCCGGCATCCCTGGGGGAAGCATTTCCGGCGCAGTTCAGGCGCAGCCGCCGGCCCGCAGCAGTAGACTGGAAGCAAGAGCAAGAGAGTCCATTACATGACCCAAATCGAAGTAATCACCTCACTGAAAAACTGGATGTCGCAGCACATCATCGGGCAGGAAAAACTGATCGATCGCCTGCTGATCGCCTTGCTGGCCGACGGCCACCTGCTGGTGGAAGGTGCGCCTGGTCTGGCCAAGACCAAGGCTATCAAGAACCTCTCCGAAGCCATCGAAGGCGACTTTCACCGTATCCAGTTCACACCGGACCTGCTGCCCAGCGATATCACCGGTACCGAGGTCTATCATGTGGAGGATGGCAGTTTCCGCTTCCAGCAGGGTCCGATCTTCCACAACCTCGTCCTCGCCGACGAGATCAACCGCGCCCCCGCCAAGGTGCAGTCCGCCCTGCTCGAGGCCATGGCCGAACACCAGGTGAGTGTCGGCCGCGAAACCTTCCAGTTGCCGAAACTGTTCCTGGTCATGGCCACCCAGAACCCCATCGAGCAGGAAGGCACCTACCCGCTACCGGAGGCCCAGCTCGATCGTTTCCTCATGCACGTGACAGTGGATTACCCCGATACCGATTCCGAGCGGCAAATCCTCCACCTGGTCAGGGATGAAGCCCGCAATATCGGCACCACCCCGCCCGCAATCGTCGCCCAGGCCAACCTGTTCGAGGCACGCCAGGAGGTGCTCAGCATGCACATGGCCGATACCGTCGAGGAATACATCCTGCAACTGGTCATGGCCACGCGCAACCCGGCGCCATACAACGAGGAACTGGCCAAGTGGATCGATTTCGGCGCCAGCCCCCGCGGCACCATTTCACTCGACCTGTGCTCGCGTGCCCATGCCTGGCTGAAGGGCAAGGAGTTCGTAAGCCCCGAAGACATCCATGAAGTATTCCATGATGTCCTGCGCCACCGCGTACTGCTCAGCTTCGAAGCGGAAGCGGCCGGTGTCGATGCTGACCAGGTCCTTACCCGTATCCTGGAACTGGTGCCTGCCGCCTGACCAAGGAATTCCCTTGTCCCATAAACGCCAGCTAAACGTTCGCCAGGACCAGTACCGAAGCCGGGGTGCCTTTATCACCCTCGAACAACTGTTCGACCAGCGGCACGTGGCGAAGACCCTCGAACTGGATTACCAGTCGCGCAGCCGCCTGGGCATGTCGGGATCGCATATTTCCAAGCACAAGGGACGCGGCGTCGACTTCGAGGAGTTTCGTGCCTACCAACCTGGAGATGATATTCGCCAGATCGACTGGCGGGTAACGGCCAGAACCGGCCGCCCTTTCACCAAGGTATTTCGCGAGGAACGTGAGCGGCCCGTGATCATCGGCTGCGACCAGAGCCATAACATGTTTTTCGGCAGCCAGGTGGCCTTCAAATCAGTGGTAGCCGCGGAAGCCGCGGCCATCATCTGCTGGACCACGGTGGACAACGGTGACCGGGTTGGCGGCGTTGTCTTCAGCGATAGTGCACAGGAGCTCATCAAGCCCCGTCGCAGCAAGCGATCCGCCCTGCGCTTCCTGGATATCCTGGCCCGCTACAACCAGGATCTCGTCCAGCACCATACCGAACAGATGGCAACCGGCACCAACTACCTGCTGCAGGCACTGGAACAGATGTACCGGATCACCCGCCCCGGGTCGAATGTCTACATGATCAGCGACTTCCAGACCTTCGACGACCGGTGCAGGCAGTACCTGCACCAGTTGGCGATACACAACAGTGTTACCTGCATCTTTATATATGACGCCCTGGAGGAAAACCTGCCGATTCCCGGTGTCTATAGTATTACGGACGGGCATCACCGCAGCACGATCAATACCTACAAGAAATCGGTGCGCTCGCTGTATCACGAGCAGTTCACTGACCGCCAGGCCATGCTGATCAACGAATTCAACAAGATGAAGGTCCCACTGATACCCCTGCGCACCGACCAGGTGGTACTGGACCAACTGGAAACATGGAAGCAGAAGACCCCTTAAGCCAACTCCGGGACATACACCTGCCCGACCCGGTGTCTTTCTGGCCTCCCGCCCCCGGCTGGTGGATTCTGCTGGTATGCCTGCTGATCGGCCTGGCCTTTCTGGGCCGGCACACCTTCGCAGCCATGATTCGCCGCCGCCGGCTGGAAAGCGTGATGCGCGAACTGGACCAGGCCTATACCGTGTTTACCGAACAGTCCGCTTTCGACAAGACCCGCAACCAGGCCGGGCTGGCGTTTCTCGCCGCAGTCAACACCCTCCTGAAACGGGTGGCCCAGGTCATGTATCCGGACAGCAATTGCTCGAGCCTGACCGGCCGGGACTGGCTGTATTTCCTCGATGCCTGCGACCAGGGCAGCACTTTCAGCCAGGGCCCGGGTACGGTGCTTGCGGATGGCGCCTACCGGCCTGTCTTCGATGCCGATGGTGATGCGCTCTACCAGGCCGCCAGGGACTGGATCGCGAATCGCTACAAGGCATCCGCGCAGCGGCCGCTGGCAGCGGGAGTCGCCGTATGATCCAGTTTCTCTGGCCCTGGGTCTTCGTCTTGCTGCCACTGCCATGGCTATGCCATGCCCTCTTGCCCCGCGCGGCAAATCGTGACGCTTCGCTTTTCGTGCCCTTCTTCAAGTCCATGTCGCGAATCGAATCTGTCGCACCGAAGGTAGGTGCGCGCAATCGTCTGATCGCCGTGCTCGCCATTTTTGCCTGGCTCTTGCTGGTGCTTGCTGCCAGCAGGCCGCAATGGGTCGGTGATCCCGTGCAACTGCCGACAACGGGCCGTGACCTGATGCTCGCCGTCGATATTTCCGGCTCCATGGAAGCCCAGGATATCCAGTTGAATGGCCAGAATGCCACGCGCCTGCAGGTGGTGAAGTCCGTCGTGGGCGACTTCGTGGAAAGACGCACCGGCGACCGTCTCGGACTCATCCTGTTTGCTGCCCGGGCCTACACCCAGGCACCGCTGACCTTTGACCGCGACACGGTACAGACCCTGCTGGTAGAAGCCGAGATCGGCATCATCGAGGAAAACGCCACGGCCATCGGTGACGCCATCGGGCTGGGGGTCAAGCACCTGCGTGAGCGGCCTGAAGCGAGCCGCATACTCATCCTGCTCACAGACGGTGTGAACAACGCCGGGGAGGTGACTCCCGTGCAGGCCGGCGATCTGGCCATGCGCGAGCGTATCAAGATCTACACCATCGGTATCGGGGCCGACGCCTCTACCACCAATTCCCTGTTTGGCCCGCGCACCATCAACCCGTCGGCCGATCTCGACGAGGACACACTGACCCGGATTGCCGTCAATACCGGCGGCCGCTATTTTCGCGCCCGTGACCGCGAGGAGCTCGAGGAGATTTATGAAATCTTAGACCAGCTCGAACCTGTCGAGCAGGAAGCTGAAACATTTCGCCCCACATCGGCCCTGTTCTTCTACCCGCTGGGCGTGGCCATGGCGTTCAGTTTCCTGATCGCACTTTTGCGCATCCCCTGGGGCATACTGTTCAGCATCCGTCGTGAACCCAGGGGCGTGGTGCCCGCCGATGCAAACCTGGCGGAGGTGGAAGCCTGATGCCGCTGCTACCCGCCGAGTTCATGGATAACTTCCACTTCCTGCGGCCTGTATTCCTGTATGGGTTGATACCGGCCTTCCTGCTCGTCTGCCTGGTGCTTTTTATACAGAGTAACCGCAGCACCTGGACGCGCGCCATCGACCCGGCCCTGCTGCCTTTCCTGCTCGACAAGGACTCCTCCCCGAAAGCCACCTATCCTGTATTCGGTTTGCTGCTCCTGTGGAGCCTCGGGCTGGTGGCACTGGCTGGTCCGGTATGGCAGCAGATTCCGGTCCCGGTCCAGGAACGCGAGGATGCCCTGGTCATCGTGGCGGATATGTCACTGTCCATGTATGCCAATGACGTCGCACCGAACCGTGCAGTGCGTACACAGCGCAAGATCATCGATGTCCTCAACAGCCGGCGCGAGGAAGGCCAGACAGCCCTGGTGGTTTACGCGGGCGATGCCCATGCCGTAACCCCGCTCACCGATGACGTGGAAACAATCAACAACCTGGTACCGTCACTGCAACCGAACATCATGCCCATCGAGGGCAGCAGACCTGCGACCGGTATCGAACTGGCGATCAGCCTGCTGGATAACGCCAGTCTTCCGCAGGCGCAGATCCTACTGATAACAGATGGCATCAACAGCGACGATATCGGCGCCATTCGCAACCTGCTGGACGTTACCGCACATACCCTGTCCGTGCTTGGTGTCGGTACCGAGGATGGCGCACCCATTCCCATGGCGGAAGGCGGATTCCTGCGCGACAGCGGCAACGCTATTGTCATACCCCGCCTCGAGCGCGGCCTGCTGCAGGAACTGGCTACCACCACTGGCGGTCGTTATGCCGACGCCCTGCTCACCGATCAGGATATCGAGTACCTGTTAGACCAGAGCATCTTCGACGAAAACGAAAACCTGGTGGACGTGGAGCGTGAATTCGATATCTGGTACGAAACCGGGCCCTGGCTACTGCTGCTGGCGCTGCCTCTGGCGGCGCTGGCATTCCGTCGTGGCTGGGTCCTCGGGCTTGCCTTCACCTTCATGTTCGCCCCGGATCGTGAAGCGTATGCCTGGGAACTGAGGGACCTGTGGGTGAGCAAGGACAAGCAGGGTGTTGAGGCCTTCACCGGCGAGGAATATGCGGAAGCGGCCACCCTCTTCCGGGATGACGCCTGGCGTGCATCCGCCAACTACAAGGCCGGCAATTATGAAAACGCCCTGGCTGATCTGTCTCTTCTGGAAGATGTCGAGTCCCTTTATAATCGCGGCAACGCACTGGCCAGGCTGAACCGCTATCCGGAAGCCATTGCCGCCTACGACCAGGTCATGGCGCTGGTACCGGATCACGAGGATGCCGCTTATAACAAGGAACTGCTCGAAAACATCATGGAGGAGCAGGAACAGCAGCAACAGCAGCAGCAACAACAGGACGGCGAGAATCAGGACCAGCAACAGCAGGAAGGCGAGCAGAAGCAGGACCAGCAGCAGGAACAGCAAAATCAGGACCAGCAGGATCAGTCCGAACAGGACCAGCAGCAACAGGAAGACCAGCAGAACCAGGACCAGCAGCAGTCCGAACAGGAAAGCGAATCCGAGCCCCAGGAGCAGGAAATGCCTGAGCCGCAGGAAGGCGAGGAACCCGACTCCGAGGAAGAACAGGCCATGCAGCAATGGCTGCGCAGAATTCCGGATGACCCGGGTGAATTGTTGAGGCGCAAGTTCCAGTACCAGGCTGCACGCAGGCGCTTTGAGGAAATCCAGAATCCCAACCTGGCCGAACAGGAAGGAAACCAACAGCGATGGTAAAACGCCTACTGACAACCCTGGGCCTTGCTCTGGGACTACTGTGCCTGCCATTGGTGGCACAGAACGATACCCAAAACCTGAGTGCCTTCGTCGACCGTAACGAGGTCACGCTGAATGAAATCATCACGCTGACCATTCGTGTCGACAACAGCCTGGGTAATTCCAGGCCCTCCCTGTCGGGTCTCAATCGGGACTTCGAGCAGATCGGCAATGTCAGCACACGCAGTTCATATACGAATATCAACGGTACCGTGCAGTCCTTCGTGGACTACATCGTCCGCTTGCGGCCACTGTCCACCGGCGCCCTGACCATTCCGGCCTTTCGCATCAATAACGAGGCTACCGCACCCATTCGCATCAACGTAGGTGAGCCCGACCAGGTGAGCAATGCCGGCGATTCGGAAATCTTCATCGAGTCGAGCGTCAGCAAGGAGCAAATCTACGTCCAGGAACAGCTGCTCTATACCATCAAGTTGTACTATTCGATCAGTTTTGACCAGGGCGCACAGCTGACATCACCGCAGGTCGCCAATGCCGTTGTGCAGCAGCTGGGTAGCGATGAAACCTATTCCGAAATCGTCAGTGGTATTCGCTTCAACGTCACTGAGCGCAAGTTTGTCATCTTCCCGCAGAGTAGCGGCGAACTCACTATTCCGCCGGTTTATTTTACTGCCACCGTGGGGCGCCGAGGGGGGCTCACCCGCTTCTTCAATAACCGTACCAGCGTGCGGGAAATCAACCTGGCCAGCGACACCCATGCCATCGAGGTTCTGGGCAAGCCGGCAAATTTCCCAGGCCAGACCTGGCTGCCCGCTGCCGATCTCAGTATCGAGGAAAGCTGGAGTGGGCCGGTTGAAAGCCTGGCTATTGGCGATTCGGTGACTCGCAATATCCGCCTTACGGCGACCGGCCTGAGCAGCTCTCTCCTGCCCGGCATCAACTACGAGGACATGAGCGGCCTGAAATTCTATCCCGATCAGCCTGTGCGCGAGGATTCCGCGGATGATCTCGGGGTCACCGGCTCGCGTACCGAGGGCATCGCCATCGTGCCATCGGAAGCCGGTGAGTTTGTGATACCTGAAGTGGTCGTACCCTGGTGGAACACGACCACCAACACCCTGGAACGGGCAGTGATTCCCGCCCGCACCCTGCGGGTGATGCCGGGATCAGCGCCGGCACAGCCCCCGGCACCGGATATCAGCAGCCTCAATCGCGATATCCAGACTGGCAGCAGCGGTGCGCTTTCCCCCTCCACGCAGACCTCCGGGCTCTACCTGTTCTGGATCACCGCAACCGCCGTGTTCGCAGTCGCCTGGCTCTTTTCCACCACCATGTGGATGCGTAACCGTCGCTTGCTGGCCTTCATGACCACGGCCACGCCTGCCATGATGCCGCGCAAGACCGAAACCACCCGTATGGCCCCCACCCCGAATGCGGACAGCGCCCTGAAAGTACTGCATACGGCAATTTCCAGGGGCAGCGCCGCCGAGATCAAGCATTGCCTCATCGCCTGGGGCAAGGCGCTCTACCAGGACAATACACTACTCACCCTGGGACAACTGGTACAAAGCAGCGGAGATACCGAACTGGCAGGCCTGCTGGCAGAACTGGAAAAATCCCTATACAGTATCAATGCAGCAGACGGGCTCGACCGCAGCCGACTGGAACAGGCTGTCAACCGGGTTCACCGCCTGGGGCGCAGTAGCCGGAATTCAGGCAAGAAATACAGTCTCCCTCCTCTCTATAAAAACTGAAACAAAGCATTCTATAAAAACTGAGCGTAAGCATTTGGATACCGGCACCGCGCCGTTAGCACAGGCACACGGGAAAAACATGGATACCTCCGACTACATGTCAGACTTCATCAGTGGGCTGCAGCGCCGCAATCCCGGCGAGACCGAATTCCACCAGGCTGTCGAGGAGGTTGCGACTGACATCATCCCCTTCATCGAGAGCAATCCGAAATACAAGGATGCCCTGATCCTTGAACGCCTGGCGGAACCTGATCGTGTCATCAGTTTCCGCGTATGCTGGGTGGACGATGAGGGCAACATTCGCGCCAACCGCGGGCACCGCGTGCAAAACAACAATGCAATCGGCCCCTACAAGGGCGGCATCCGCTTCCACTCCAATGTCAGGGTTAGCATCCTGAAATTCCTCGCCTTCGAACAGACCTTCAAGAACTCACTTACCGGCCTGCCCATGGGTGGCGCCAAGGGCGGTTCTGATTTCAATACAAAGGGCAAATCCGATGCCGAAGTCATGCGTTTCTGCCAGTAGTTTGCTATCGAATTGCAGCGGTATATCGGCCCGGATACCGATATTCCCGCCGGGGATATCGACGTCGGCGCGCGTAAAATCGGCTATATGTTCGGGCAGTTGAAGCGCCTGACAGGTAAATTTACCGGTACCCTGACCGGCAAGGGCATCGAATACGGTGGCAGCCTGATCCGCAATGAGGCAACCGGTTATGGCGCCGTTTATATGCTAGATAACATGCTCAAGCGTCACAAACAGGATATCGAGGGACGCAGTGTCCTGATTTCCGGCTCTGGCAATGTCGCCATATTTGCCGCCGAAAAAGCCAACCAGCTGGGCGCCAAGGTGTTAACCCTGTCGGATTCCTCCGGCTATATTTATGACAAGGACGGCATCAACGCCGAAAAGCTGGCATACATCAAGGATCTTAAAATTAAACGCCGGGCGCGTATTTCAGAATACACCAATACCTTCGATGCCGAATTCCATCCCGACTGCACCCCCTGGCATGTGAAAGCGGACATCGCCATCCTCTCTGCCACTCAAAACGAGATCAGCGTCGACGACGCGAAGGCGCTGGTCAAGAACGGCTGCATCGCGGTGGTCGAGGGTGCCAATATGCCGACCTACAAGGATGCCATCGACATCTTCAAGGACAACAATGTCCTGTTCGCACCAAGCAAGGCGGCCAACGCAGGCGGCGTGGCAGTCTCGGGGCTTGAGATGAGCCAGAATTCGGCCCGCCTCAGCTGGTCAGAGCAGGAACTCCAACAACACCTGAAAGACATCATGCGCAATATCCACGACAAGTGTGTGGCCCACGGTACCGAAAAGGAGTACGCAAACTACTCGCGCGGAGCCAATATTGCCGGATTTATTAAAGTTGCCGACGCCATGTTGGCCTACGGTGTTATTTAAAACATGCAGTAGCTATTACGCTCGTTCAGGCTTTGTTAAAACATTTTTTGGAGTCTGCTCACTTACTCCATGTACTGTTCGCGACATCCAGAAAATATTTTGCCTCGCCTGACCGTCGCTCATGACGCCACCGGTGTACGTGATAATAAAATAAAAAGCCCGCTATTCAGCGGGCTTTTTCTTGCTTTTTTTTATGCAGACTTGAGCAGTCGCTTGCTCTTGCCATTGATCTCAATCTGGCGGGGCTTCATGGCCTCCGGGATCTCGCGAACGAGATCAATGTGGAGCAGGCCGTTTTCCATTTGCGCACCGGTGACCTTGATGTGGTCGGCCAGCTTGAACTGGCGGCGAAAGTTGCGTTCGGCAATACCGCGGTGCAGGTAGTTCCTGCCCGACTGTTGCTTACCTTCATCACAGGCAGAAGCTACAGTCAGGGTGTTGTTTTCAACCTCGACGTTAATGTCATTGTCGGAAAACCCTGCAACAGCCATGGTAATGCGGTAATTGTCGTTATCGACCAGTTCGATATTGTAGGGGGGATAACCCGTTGCGGTACGGTCGCTTGTGTTGATGCTGTCGAGCATGGAAGCCAGGCGGTCAAAACCGATGCCTGAGCGATAAAGGGGGGCGAAATCAAAAGATGTCATGAGCTTATCCTCTGGTTTAAGCAATAATCATAAGCATGTTTTAAGCCTGTTCCGGGGAACCAGGCGGACTTTACGAAGCTCTTCGAGCCTTCGTCCTGAAGAGATAGGGTCGGCCTCCTGAATTTCAAGGATGCCCGGGAGAATTTTTAACGGCCGGTCTTGCCACGCCAGTACACGAGAAAACTCAGTACTGGAAGATAATACGGTGCCCAGATGAGCAGGACGGACAGCCATGCCAGGGGACCGCCGGGTGATGTGGTCATGACCATGCCGCTGTACCAGGCCGGCCATGTGCAGAAAACAAGGGTAAGGCCAGCCATCAGGCGCAGGCGGCGGTCTGTGGCCTGTGACGTCAGGAAAATGCCTGCATGAACCACCAGGCTAAGCAGGAAGATGGGCAGCTGGACCTGCATTGATCGCGGTCAGATTAGCGGAAATCCGAGCGTGGTGTTGACCGAATTCTTCACCATGCCCAGTCCCGAGTTGATGGCCTGCTCCACCTTCAGCAGGCCGGCTCCCTCGCGGGACGTCATGACACCCCGGGCGACATGCTTCTGCATCTCCAGGATGACCAGCGCTTCGCCTTCCCCGATCTGCTCATTGTCGGTCAGGTTGCGAATCTGCAGGATGGTCATGGCCAGCTTGTTGAATTCCGGTGTCGCGAACGCCTCCATGAAGGGCCACTGTTCCTTGAAAATGCTTTTGGCTGCAGCCAGCATTTCCTGGCTCAGGGCCTCGATAGTCATTCCAGGCATCGCGTCGTCTCCTTGCTGTGTTGTCAGTCGAAATTTATTTGTCTGTAACAGACTTTACCTGCTCGGGCCTGGTACAGCCATCATTGATTTCCGTGAAGGTATCCGCGCCATCAAAATACCGCACTGGCAAAGCCTGCCTGGCTTTTATAGGCGCGGCTGTCCAAGGTCAGAGATTCTCCAGGTCGCCCTGCCAGTAGCCGACATCGAGCCACTGGCCGAACTTGTATCCGACGTTATCGAAATGTGCGACTTTTTTCAGGCCCATTTTCTGATGCAGCGCCACACTGGCCGGATTGGGAAACCCGATACCGCCGATAACCACACGCACCTGTTTTTGCTTCAGCGCATCAAACAGAGCATGGTAAAGTCCGGTGCCCAGACCTCGACCGGTGGCATCCTTGTGCAGGTAGACAGTGATTTCAGCGGTATGCCGATACGCGGTGCGAGGACTCCACTGGTAGGCATAGCAATAGCCGAGAACCTCATCCGACTCTTCCGCCACCAGCCAGGGGTAGCCGGCATCCAGGACACGCTTTATACGTACTGCCATTTCCTTGCGGGACAGCGCTTTTTCCTCGTAACTGATGACCGTCTCCTCGATGTAATAATTGTAGATGGCAACTATGGCGTCGAGGTCCTGGTCAGTGACGGGACGAATCCTGGTCATGTATGCCGCCGGATGCAACGCTCAGGCGTTGACCGGCGCGAAACGGGGAACGTCCCTGCCGTCAACTTTTACGCTTTCGGTAAACATCCCAATCGGCCTCACCCAGTATTCCCGTTCGGATTCATCACCGTACAGGGGGTGGTAGAGCACGAGCGTTTCTTCGGTCTCGCTATGGCGAGCGGACCCGATGACCTGGTACTCCTGGCCCTTGTAATGCCGGTATATACCTGGTTTTATCAATAATTTCATAGTGTTATATGTGTTATCGGTTTCTTATCTGACTTCATCATGATTAAGGACGACTGTTGTATTTCACCCAGTATGCGCCAGATCCCGACTAGTTCATCACCCTGAATTTTCGAATGGCCTGCTTGAGCCGCTCGATTTTTTCATCGCGTGATGCATGGCTGTTCCGGCCAAAAGCCAGGTCCATGTAGATGGCGGTGATTTCCGCAACTGATCCTTCAGATTGTGGCTGGACCGCAGCTACCCGCTGGCTGTAATGCACAGGCGTTTCCCCGGGTTGACGGCTGATGCGGTTGTCGGAAAGGAAGCGGCAGAACTTCAGGTATAGTGCATTGGCAGGGTACTGTGGCTTGCTGGTGGGTTTGCGCATTACGAACCAGGCCATCACGCCAATGAATATGAAGATGACGGCTATTATCGTGAATAATATCTTTTCCTTTGACACGCGATCGAA
>JALRBG010000216.1 GCA_023257855.1 Pseudomonadales bacterium
TTTACCCGCCCACCCACTGGCGACATCTTGGCGATGGATCGCATCAAGGCCATTCACTCTCGCATCCCCAATACTCACCTGGTCATGCACGGTTCATCGGCGGTGCCGCAGGACTGGTTAGCGGTCATCAACGAGTTTGGTGGTGACATTCCCGAGACCTATGGCGTGCCGGTGGAGCAAGTCGTAGAGGGGATCAAGCACGGTGTGCGCAAGGTCAATATCGATACGGACCTGCGCCTGGCCTCTACCGGCGCCGTGAGGCGTTTCATGGCGCAAAACAAGTCCGAGTTCGACCCGCGCAAATTCCTCACGCCGACGATCAAGGCGATGCAGGAAATCGTGGTGGCCAGGCTGCAAGCCTTCGGCACGGCAGGCCAGATTTCGAAGATCGGCAAGATCTACGATCTCGAGGAAATGTCCCAGCGCTACACTGCCGGTGAATACAAATCGAAAGTACATTGACGGCCTGGCCAGGCTGATCCGGCAGTAATCGTCCAGCCTATTAACCATCACGCTGTTCGGCAGGGGCGGGCGGACTATACTGGCCGGCAATTTCAGCAAACAGGTATGACAGCAGGACCAGGCATTGCAAGCAAAACCGGAAGATTCCGCCCAGATCGATAATTTCTACCGCTGGATACGCGCCTACCTGGCCGACCTGTCCCGCGCCGACGATGGCGAGCTCAGTCATGCCATCAATTTCGGCTACTGGCCGGAGTCCTGCAGCAACCTGTTCGAGGCCCAGATGGCCTTCTTTGACCTCATCTGTTCACTGCTTGCCCCCCTGGGTGAGAATGCCCACGGCGTCGAAGTGGGTTGCGGTATCGGCGGTTATGCCATGCGCCTGCTCAGGAAATACCCGGTGAAGCTCACCTGTTACGACCTCTTGCAGGAGCACCTCGACCTGACCCGGCAGTACGCAAGGGACCACGGTGTCGACGGCAGGCTCGAAACCATCCAGGGCAATTCCATGCATATGGACACCTTCGCCGATGATGCCGTGGATTTCATGTACTGCGTCGAATCATCCTTTCACTATGATGAGAAGCAGAAATTCTTCGATGAGGTGTACCGTGTCCTGAAACCGGGTGCGACTTTCGCCTACGCCGACATCAGCTGCGAAAACACGGCAAAGGTCGCCTTCAAGTCAGGCAACCATTTTTCGGCGAAGACCGAACTGGATGACTACATTACCAATGCCGGGCTCAGCATCGTCGAGCATCGGGACATCGGGCCGCAGGTATACGAGCCGCTCTACAGGTATACGGAATATTTCAATGACGAACTGCTCGATGCACCGGCGGGTTCGGACAAGGCGAAAGTCGGCAAGTACTGGGACCTCGTCAACAGCAACTACACCAAGCTGTACCGGCAGGGACTGATGGGCTACCAGGTCTATAAGATCAGGAAGTGACGAGTGCCGAGTGACTGATGATGAGTGACCGGATTTAAGTTAAACATTAAAAATGATCTGCTTATACTAGCCACTAGCCACCAGGATTGGTGACAACACAGGTTTTTTGATGGGCCTTATAGCGGCACTTCGCTTCAAATTGATGTTCGGCTGGGTCGCCTTCCTGCGCCGCTTTGCCTCTTACGCCAGCGGCAACAACATCGCCTCCCGCACCGTGCATCTGCTGCATCCAGCCGTCGGCAGGCAGCGGACTGCCTGGCTGGCCGGTCTCGATGCACAGTTGGGTGCCCCCCAAAAGTCACACGCCGCCTGGCGCCGCCACAAGGCGTTGGTGGGCGTTACCAGGCTGCAGGGCAGTTACTACTCCCAGGACGATACCAGCTGGATAGGGCAATGCCGGCTCGACATCGACGGGGGTGAACATGTCCATGCCGCGCTGGCGCAAGGCAAGGGCGTGCTGGGCATGACCTACCACCATCACTTCAATATGCTGTTCTGCAACCTGGTGACCCGGCTCGGCTATCCCGTGACCACCATCGCCATGGACGCCCGTGAAAACAATGCGAGATACCAGAAATTTGGTGACCGGGTCGATCGTATCTACACGCCTGCGGAAAAGCTCTCCAAGGGCGGCACGGTGATCCTGGTCAGGCCCAACAGCACGGTGCGGCCCATCCTGCGCGCTTTCGAGGCCAACCACGTGGTCATCACCGCCAACGACTTTCCCGAGGTATTCGACGACAAGAATCGCCAGGATTTTCCCTTCCTGGGTACGACCCTGTCCTGTCCCACGGGAACCGTGAAACTGGCGGTGAATAAGCAGATTCCCATGGTCGCAGGCTACCTGGACTGGCTGGGGGCGGATCGCTTCCGGATGGTGCTGCGTCCTGTCAGTGCCGGCACGCCTGAGGATACGGTGGAAACCGCGATGACCAACTATCTTTCCGTTCTGGAAGAAATGGTCAGGAATGCGCCGGGGTTGTGGGAAGGATGGAAGTGGCTGGGGGATACAAGATACAAGATACAAGGAACGACACATTAACCAGCAGGTAACAATCGGCATGCACTGTGAAGTAATATGAATCGAAGGATCCTTGTATCCTGTATCTTGTATCTATTACTTCGCCTTAATCGTTTCCACCCCTGAATTACGACCAAGCAATAACAAATCCGCCGGCCGGTGGGCAAACAATCCGTTGGTGACCACACCGACGACCTGGTTGAGGTCGGCTTCCAGTTTGCGTGGATCGACGATCGACATGTTGTACACGTCAATGATGATGTTGCCGTTGTCGGTCACCACGCCTTCCCGGTAAACCGGATCGCCGCCGAGCTTCACGATCTGGCGTCCGACATGGCTGCGCGCCATGGGAATCACTTCCACGGGCAGCGGGAATTTACCCAGTACATCCACCCACTTGCTCTCGTCGGCAATGCACACGAATTCCCGCGCCACCGCGGCGATGATCTTCTCGCGGGTTAGTGCGGCACCGCCGCCCTTGATCAGCTGCAGGTATTCGTTGGTCTCGTCCGCACCGTCGATGTAGACAGTGACCTCATTGACACTGTTGAGGTCGTACACGGGAATGCCGTGGGCCTTGAGCCGGCGTGCGGTTTCTTCCGAACTGGCCACCGTCGCGTTGATTTTCTGCTTCACCTTCGCCAGTTCCTCGATGAACAGGTTGGCCGTGGAGCCGGTGCCGACGCCGATCACGGCATCGTCGGTGAGGTATTTCTGGATATGGTCGAAAGCAGCGGCGGCGACGGCCTGTTTCAGTTCGTCCTGGGTCATTTGGTAACTACTCGGGTCAGCGAAGGAAACCTAAGTCTAGCGGAGGCCGGAGCGGGTTGCGAGCGGGTCTGGGTTGGGTTGGCGGGGCAAAATAAAGGTTGCGTTAAGAAATTAAAACCCCTATAGTTCAGCAACTTAAATCATATAGCTAACAAGCTATATGATATTTAGGCTCTAACTTGTTGGTTGTTCCATGCAGTTTCGCACTGGTCCTGGACCGGTTGTTACGAAAAGCTACGCATAGCTTTGGAGGGAACATGAAAAAGAGTCCGGATCTGATGGTGGTGCTGCTGATCGTGTTCAGCGCCGGCATCCTGATCAGCAGCGTCGCCCTGAGCAGTCTGCTCTTCTAGGCTAGGCGACCCGGCCGACATCACCGGAAGCGGGTAAACCCCAGCCCGGTG
>JALRBG010000218.1 GCA_023257855.1 Pseudomonadales bacterium
GCGCCCACTGGCAGCGGTAAAACCCTGGCAGCGTTCTATGTGGCCATCGACCGCCTGGTGCAGAAGGCACTCAACTTCGAACTCGAACCTGCCACGCAGGTCATCTATGTCTCACCGCTGAAGGCGCTCAGTAACGACATCCACCGCAACCTGCAGGTGCCGCTGGAGGGAATTTGCGAACGCCTGCGCAAGGCCGGACTGGAAGGCACCGATATCCGCATTGCGGTGCGCACCGGCGACACCTCGCAGTACGAGCGCCAGCAGATGCTGAAGAACCCGCCGCATATTCTCGTGACCACGCCGGAATCACTGTACCTGCTGCTGACCAGCCGGGGCGGGCGGCGCATCCTGGGATCCGCAGACACCCTGATCGTTGACGAAATCCATGCCATGCTCGGCGACAAGCGCGGCGCCCACCTGGCGCTGTCCGTCGAGCGCCTGGAAAGGCTTACCGGCAGACCCCTGCAGCGCATCGGGTTGTCTGCCACGCAGAAACCCATTGCCGAAGTGGCCAAATACCTGGTGGGGCAGCACCAGGTGGATGCATCCGGCGTTGCCGATTGCGTCATTGTCGACAGCGGTCATCGCAAGACCCTGGATGTGAGCCTGGAAGTGCCGCGCTCACCCCTGACAGCCCTGATGAGCAACGAGGTCTGGGAGGAGCTTTATGAGCGTCTGGTGCAGCTAGTAGAGAGTCACCAGACCACGCTCATTTTCGTCAACACTCGGCGCCTGGCTGAACGCCTGGCTTTGTCGCTGGGCGAACGCATCGGCGAGGACGCCATCTCTTCACATCACGGTTCCATGAGCAAGGAGCTCCGCTTTGCCGCAGAGCAGAAGCTGAAGGCCGGGCAGCTGCGCGTGCTGGTCGCCACGGCATCCATGGAACTGGGTATCGACATCGGCTCGGTCAACCTGGTGGTGCAGTTTTCCTCTCCGAAAAGTATTTCAGCATTCCTGCAGCGGGTAGGCCGCAGCGGCCATCAGGTCGGCGGTGTGCCGAAGGGTATCCTGTTTCCGCTCACCCGGGACGACCTGGTTGAATGTACGGCCCTGCTCGATGCCGTGCGCCAGGGTGAACTGGACGCGCTCTGCATACCGGAGAAGCCGCTGGACATCCTGTCGCAGCATATCGTGGCCGAAGCCGGCGCCCGTGATGACGACGAGCAGGGACTGGCTCTCGATGAGCTTTACACCTGGTTCAGCAGGGCCTGGTCCTACCGCAACCTGTCCCGCGAGGAGTTCGACGGTATCGTGCAGATGCTGGGTGAGGGCTACAGTTCCCGGCGCGGGCGCAGCGGCGCACTGCTGCACCTGGACCGGATCAATGCCCGCATTCGACCGCGCAAGTCGGCGCGCCTGACAGCACTCACCAACGGTGGCGCCATTCCCGACATGTTCGAATACCAGGTAGTGCTCGATCCAGAGGATACTGTGGTCGGCAGCCTCAACGAGGACTTTGCCCTCGAATCGCTGCCCGGCGACATTTTCACGCTGGGCCACCACAGCTGGCGCATGCTGCGTGTTGACGGCCTGAAGATTCGTGTCGCCGACGCCCAGGGCCAGCCGCCGACCATTCCATTCTGGTTCGGGGAAGGTGCCGGGCGCAGCCGGGAGCTGTCTGAATCGGTCTCGCGCTTGCGCAAGATCATTCGTGAGAAGCTCGACAGTTCCGTGCACGAGGCGATCGCCTTTCTCACGGATGACATAGGCCTCGGTGAATCGGCC
Organism: Pseudomonadales bacterium; assembly: GCA_023257855.1. Classification (GTDB taxonomy): domain Bacteria; phylum Pseudomonadota; class Gammaproteobacteria; order Pseudomonadales; family Pseudohongiellaceae; genus Eutrophocola. The sequence goes on from JALRBG010000218.1 coordinate 1,729, forward strand.
GCGGAGCAGCTGGTGCACTACCTCAAGGCCGGCAGCGATGCCCTTGAAGTCATGCCCAGCCGCGACTGCCTGGTGATGGAGCGCTTCTTCGACGAAGTAGGGGACATGCATCTTGTCATCCATTCGCCCTTCGGCAGCCGCATGAACCGTGCCTGGGGCCTGGCCCTGCGCAAACGCTTCTGCCGCAGTTTCAACTTCGAGCTGCAGGCAGCCGCCAACGAAGACAGCATCGTGATTTCCCTGGGTTCCGTGCACAGTTTCGAAGTGGCCGATGTGTACCGCTACCTGAATTCGCTGACTGTTGAAGATGTTCTGGTGCAGGCACTGCTTGATGCACCGATGTTTGAATCACGCTGGCGCTGGAACGCCACGCGTTCGCTGGCCATCCAGCGCAACCGCAACGGTTCACGCGTGCCGCCGCAATTCCAGCGCATGCAGGCCGAGGACCTGATCGCCCAGGTGTTTCCTGACCAGTTGGCCTGCCAGGAAAATCTCACCGGCAAGCGGCAGATACCTGATCACCCCCTGGTGCAGCAGACCATCCATGATTGCCTCACCGAGGCCATGGATATTGACGAACTGAAGGAGCTGCTGGCAGCGATAGAGGGCAATGCCCTGGAACTGGTGGCGCGCGACCTGCGCGAACCCTCACCGTTCGCCCAGGAAATCATCAATGCGCGCCCTTACGCCTTCCTCGACGATGCGCCCTTCGAGGAGCGCCGGACCAATGCCATTCGCAACCGCAGCTGGATCGATCCCGGAGAAACCGAGGGCTTCAGCAGCCTCGACCTGGCCGCCATCGAGCGGGTCAGGGAAGAAGCCTGGCCCTGGATCAGGTCCCCGGAGGAGCTGCACGATGCACTGCTCGTGCTGGGTTTCCTGACCCGCAATGAGATGCGAGAGGGCCCCGAGGGGGAGGATTACAGCGTGTACCTGGCCCCTTTGCTGGCCGATGGCAGGGTCACGAAAGCAGTGCAGGGCGATACGCAGCTGTGGATTGCCGCCGAACGCCAGCCCTGGTTCTGCGCACTGGATATGGGCTTCAGTTTCGAACCTGTGCCGGTGCTGACAGGGACTTTGCTGGCAACGCCGCCTGCGCGCGAAGAAGCGATACGGGAACTGGTGCGCGGTCGCCTGGAAGGCCTGGGTCCGGTCACCGCGGCACGGCTTGCCCGCGATTGCGGCTTGCCGCAGGGCGATATTGACCAGGCACTGCTGGCGCTGCAAACGGAAGGGTTTGTGTTCAGGGGGCATTACACCGCACCGGTGCCAGGAGCCGGTGAAAGCGCGGACGGGTTTGGTGAAGAGTGGTGCGAACGCCGCTTGCTGCAGCGAATTCACCGCTACACCATCGATGCCCATCGCGACAGCATCAAGCCGGTATCCCTGCAGACTTACATGGAATTCCTGCTTCGCCTCCACGAGGTGCGCGACCAGTCAGGGGCCTCGGTTGCGGCACCGGCCAACCATGAATCCCTGTTACGCGCCCTGCAGCGCCTCGACGGCAGCAGCGCCCCGGCCTCGGCCTGGGAAAGCGACATACTGCCCGGACGTTTTGCCAGCTATGACCCGGCCTGGCTGGACCTGTTGTGCCTGAGCGGGCGCATCACCTGGGGCCGCTTCATGACGCAAACCGCTGTACGTGACGACAGCGACGGCAAGACCAGGAAGCCCAGGACAGGTCCCGTGAAAAGTACGCCGATCAATATCATCCAGCGCGGCAATGCCGAGCTCTGGCGCCGGCTCGCGAGCACGGGCAATAAGCCGGAGCCGGTTCTCAGCAGCGATGCCGGCCTGGTCAGGTAGGTCCTGGCTGAAAAGGGCGCCAGCTTCTTTCTCGATATCGTCGGGCACGGCGGCCTTATTCGCACCCGGGCGGAAAACGCGCTGGCGGAACTGGTCAGCCAGGGACTTGTCACCAGCGACAGTTTTGCCGGCATGCGCGCGCTGCTGTCTCCCGTTAACCGCAAGCATCGCAGCGGCCGCGCCGGCAAGCGTCGCCGCACACCTTATGAAATCGAGGATGCCGGTCGCTGGACCCTGATTGACACTCCTGTCGAAGAGGTGCCAGTCATCGACGATGCAGACCTGGAGCGGCTCATCGAAATCTACCTGGCGCGTTGGGGCGTGATCAGTCGCAAGGTGCTGGAGAAGGAGCAGGCTGCGCCTTCCTGGCGCACCCTGTTGCTCAAACTCCGGCGCATGGAATTGCAGGGCCGTATTCGCGGCGGCAGGTTCATAGCCGGCATTGGCGGCGAACAATTCGCCCTGCCTGAAACCGTGAAGGCACTTCGCACCTGTGCGCGTGATTTGCAGGAGCAGCCCGAACACGTGATGACGCGGCGGGTGATCAATGCCACCGACCCGCTCAATCTCGTCGGCGTGATCATGCCTGGCAGGAAAATTCCCAGCCTGGCCAAAAACCGCATACTGTTTGAGAACGGGTTGCCGGTTGCCGTGCTGGAAAAGGACGCAGTGAGCCTGTTGCGTCCCTGCCTGGATACTGAGCGTGAGGTTTACCAGCAAGTATTAAGGGAAACCCATTACCCGGCACGTCTGCGGGCCTATCTCTGACAGGATTTACCGTGTGCTTCGACGCAGGCTGTCGGGGAATAATTCAGAAAGGGGAGTGCCGGTGGCCTGGGTAGGCCGATAAATAATTTTTACAATAAAATCATGGTATAAGGTTCACAATAATAGTATTTTATGGTCAAAATAGTTGCGTGATGAAACTGGTCAATTGCAGCTTTTGAGAACATGGTAGCTGTCTTTTTACACAGTTATCGCAAAATGACCGCTTTTCTGCAGTGATGTTGTCGTTTCGGTAACGGGCAAGTAAGGAAGTCTTGATAAAAAGGCATGAAAGGGATCCCTCACTTGATTTGAATATCGAGCAAATCGAGCTGAAAGGATTTTCCCGCAGTCTGACAGAAATCGAGTTTCTGCTGCTGATACTGGTCATCCTTTACTACGTCGTTCCCGGCACCGAAATCGTCCACCCCTTCCTGATGACAGTATCGATGCTGCTCTATGCAGTGTTCGTGCTGGGATTCAATTACGTGAATCTCGATACACCCCAGTACGCCTGGAAGCTGGCCATCGAGACTTGGGTCATGATCGTGTTCATTACCTGGGTGCTCTGGAACACGGGCAATATCAACAGCCCCTTGCTCAACTTGTACCTGCTCGTGATCATTTCCAGCGCCATCACGCTGGACAAGGTGACGACGACGCTCGAAATCGTCCTCGTCTTCGCCTTCTATGTTTTCCTGGCGGTGAAAAACGGCCAGGCCTATGACCTCGCCGGCTTCAGCCAGATGCTGATTTGCTTCTCGCCTTTTGTGCTTGTGGCCTATATCACCACGATACTGGCTTCGGATGTGCATTACGGCAAGATGATGTTCAAGGCGCTGTCCGAAACCGACGAGATGACCAGCCTGCTGAACAAGCGCTCGTTCATCCCGATGTTCAACAAGGCGGCAGAGGTGGCCATGAAGTACAACCAGTCGCTGTCCGTGATGATGATCGACGCCGACAATCTCAAGGAAGTGAACGACAAGTACGGACACAAGGCCGGCGACAAGCTCATCGTGTCCATGGCGAACGCCATCGAGGACTGCCTGAGAACTTCCGACATCATCTGCCGTTACGGCGGCGACGAATTTTTAGCCCTGCTGCCCCAACTGCCGTCCAGCCGTGCCAAGGAAACCGGCGAGCGACTGCGCAGTGCGGTCGAGAATACTTCTTTCGATGTTGACGGACAGGCCATCGGCTCAACGGGCAGCATCGGCATTGCGTCCTATCCCGATGAAGTGGGCAATGTCTTCGATCTGCTGGAAAAGGCGGACGAGGCGCTTTACGAAGGCAAAC
>JALRBG010000304.1 GCA_023257855.1 Pseudomonadales bacterium
CCGGACTTCGCCAGTGCCGGTGATACCGGAACCTACACCGAATTCTGGTATGACGCCGGCACATTGCTGGTGTCCACCCTGCGCACGTCACTGATCAAGGATCCGCCCGACGGTCGGCTGCCGGCCATCACGGAAAATGCCAGGTCGATGCTGGCAGAAGTGGCCGCTTACCAGCGCGAGCATGCCATGGAGGGTCCGGAATCCCGGACTCTGCCGGAGCGCTGCCTGTGGTGGCCCAGCACCGGCCCGCCGCTCATTCCCACGTTCTACAACAACAACTATCGCATCATCCAGGCGCCGGGCTATGTCGTCATCCATGCCGAAATGATCCACAATGCCCGCATCATCCCCCTCGATGGTTCCGCGCATGTTGCACCGGAGATCACTCAGTGGATCGGTGATTCACGCGGCCGCTGGGAAGGCAACACGCTGGTAGTGGAGACAACAAATTTCACCGACAAGACCAAGAAGGAGTTCGGCCCTGCCGGGATACGCTCCATTCGCGGCGTCGGTGCGAACAACCGCGTGACCGAGCGCTTAACACCGACACCGGACAATTACCTGTTGTATGAATTCACCATCGACGATCCCGAAACATTTGCCTCACCCTGGACGGCCGAATTTGCCCTCAACCCAACCGAAGGCCCCATCTTCGAATACGCATGCCACGAGGGCAACTATGCCCTGCCCAACGTCCTGATGGGCGCGCGCCGTGAAGAGCAGGCCGCCGATAACAACCCGAGTGATAGTGGAGCTACCCGATGAAAACAATACAAACGGCAATGCTGGCTGTGCTCGCTGCTACTGCCGGACATGCAGGCGCCCACCATGCCTTTACGGCGGAATTTGATCCCGAGGCGCCCATCTCGCTGGAAGGTACTGTCACCCGCGTCGAATTCATCAACCCCCATGCCTGGGTCCACATCGAAGTGACCGGTGAAGACGGCACAGCGACGGCGTGGATGATTGAAGGCGGCACGCCCAACACCTTGCTGCGCCGAGGCATCACGCCGGCGTCCCTGCCCATCGGCACACCGATCATCGTGGAGGGTTACCAGAGCCGCGACCGGGTCTGCACACCGGCCTGCAAGGCGAACGGGCGTGACATCACCTTCCAGGACGGCACCACCGTTTTCATGGGCTCCACCGGCGCCGGCGCACCGCCGCCCGCTGCACAGTAAACCCGGGCAGGATTGCAATGAATCAGTACAAACAGTCACTCGCCGTATTGCTGGTCGTGCTGCTGGCATCCGGTTGCACCGCAGATAAAAACACGGCCACGGAGAAGATGTCGGACAATGCGGGCATCCCCCGCATGGATGACGGCACACCGGATCTCAACGGCATCTGGCAGGTACTGAACGAAGCCAACTGGAACCTGGAAGCCCACGGTGCGAGCCAGGGCCCGGTCTATGCGCTCGGTGCACAGTTCTCGGTACCGCCCGGCCAGGGCGTCGTATTGGATGGCACTATCCCGTACCTGCCTGGCGCCCTCACGCAGAAGCAAGCCAATGCCGCAGGGCGTCTCGAACAGGATCCGGAAATCAAGTGCTACATGGCCGGTGTACCCAGGTCCACCTACCTGCCCTATCCGTTCCAGGTAATACAGAGTGACGACGACATACTCATCGCCTACCAGTTTGCGGGGGCAGTGCGGCACGTCAACATGGACGAGCCGACTGAAGCGATCATTCCCAGCTGGATGGGCTGGTCAAATGGCCGCTGGGATGGAGACACGCTGGAGATTGCCGTGACGGGACTTAACGCCAACTGGCTTGACCGGGCCGGCAACTACTATGCAACGAGTGCCCGCGTGACTGAACGCTTCACCCTGGAGAGTACAGATTTGATTCGCTACGAGGCCACGATCGAGGATCCGAGCGTGTTCAGTGAGCCATGGACCATCGCCATGCCGTTGTACCGGAGACAGGAAGCGAATGCGCAGTTGCTTGAATACAACTGCCCGGAATTTGCCGAGGAAGCCATGTACGGTGACCTGCGCAGCGAGCCCATGCCGGACACACTGCACTAACCGCGGGCTTTTCTCACCCGCCCCCCTGGATGATGTACCTGTCCTTCCCCTTAATTCCTGCGGGGCATGCTCAGGTCGGCACCGGCCAGTGTGAGCCGCTCAGCCGTGCGGTGCAAAGTCCCCGGTCTTGCCGGGCGCATCCAGCATGGCGAGACGCTCGCCATGACCTTCGAAGTTGGCAAGCCACACAACGATGACGCCAGCGAAGAACACAAGTCCGAGAGCAAGGAACACCTGGCTCGATGTGAGCACGTTCTCCACCGCCGCGTAGGCACCCGCACCCAGCGAGAGGCCGATGTTGGCGCCGGCCATGTACATGGCGAACTGGGTTGCGGAGACTTTTTGCCAGCAGATCTTCATGCAACTGGCGATAAAGCTGATGAAACCGCCCTGGTAGATGAAGGCCTGGATGATGCCGACTGTCACCAGGTAACCAGGCGACGACCACAGGCCCTGCGTGAGCCCGATGAAAATGCATAGCAGCCCGTATAGCCCGAGCACCAGGGCATAGAAAAATTTCACCCCCTTGCTGTCGATGACCAGTCCCAGCGCCAGTCCCGACATGGCGGCGATAAAACCCGTTGCAGAGATAAACGAGGAATATTGGGTGCTTTCCAGGCCGATCTCCTGCACGACCACGATGGGTACCAGGGATATCCAAACGCCATAGGCAAAGCGAAAGATAAAGGCCGCGGCCATGATGAACACGCTGGTGGGGAGGAACATGACCTTGAACAGGTCGACCACGATGACCTTCCAGCCTTCGGGTTTCATATCGATGGAACGCTGGGTCGCCTCACCGGGTGTCCAGGGCAGGATCTTCTCTCCCGGACGCTCACGCACGAGAACAGCTACCGACAGGATCAGCCCGAATGCCAGGGCCAGCAGGACGGCAATGCCCGGCATGCCGAAATTGATAACGACAACTGCGGCAACTGCTGTGCTGATGGAAATGCCCGCAACCTGGCCAAAGGCCATGAAGGCATTGGCGCGTCCGTGTTCCTCGACAGGCAGCACATCGATGGCCATGCCGTCCACGGCGACATCCTGGCTGGCGCCGAAGACATTGAGGGTGAAACACAGGGCTGACAACAGGGCGATATTGTTGAGCCCGCCGGGAAAAAACAGGAAGGCCAGCCCGGTCAGCACCATGCAGCTTTGCGCAAAAATAACCCAGGGCCGGCGGCGGCCCATGGCCAGGAAAGTCCAGCGGTCCATGAACGGGCCTGCCAGCAGCTTGAAGCTCCAGGGCAGGTTGGCAATGCCGATGAAGGAGCCAATGGCTACACCCGATGCGCCGTTCTCAGCGAGGTAAGCAGGCAGTGCCGTATTGACAAGGCCAAACGGGAAACCCTGGGCCAGGTACAGCATCGTAAACGTGAAGAACCGCAGCTTGCGGCTTTCTGTCAGTATCAGGTTCATGAAGGGAAAATGCCGTTCTAATTAACGAACCCTTTCGATACGAAGGACCAGGCCGTCGTCCTCGTCGGTGAGCAAATAGAGCCTGCCATCAGGCCCCAGCTTCACGTCACGGATACGCTGGCGCAGGTCACCAAGCATGGATTCACGGCGAATCTCGTCACCGTCAGCATTGAACTTGATGCGTTGCAGTGTCCCGGTACCGGGTATCTGCCCAATCTGCATGGCACTGACGAACAGGTCGCCTTCCCATTCCGGAAATTCCTCACCGTAATAGAACGCGAGGCTGGATGGTGAAACACCGGGCATCCAGAACGCGTAGGGATTGATAGTGCCCTCCATCTGGAAGCGTTCGCTCTGCCATGCGCCGCCATAGGAACGGCCCAGGCTCACCAACGGCCAGCCGTAATTGCCGCCGCGCTGGATCCGGTTCACTTCGTCACCGCCATTGGGTCCCATTTCGGTTTCCCAGATTTCGCCGGTCTCGGGGTGCATGGTCAGGCCGGTGGGGGTGCGATGGCCATAGCTGTAAATTTCGGACAGGAACCCGTCCCGGCCGACGAAGGGGTTGTCGCGGGGAATTTCACCTTCAGGCGTCAGCCGCAGGATCTTGCCCTTCTGGATATCGGTATGGAAATTGGGTTCAGGCTGGTCGGTGGTCACGTACACGCCGATATAGAGCATGTCGTCTGCACCGAACAACAGGCGCACACCATTAGTGGTGCCCTCTTCCCCGACAAAAATATCCTCGGTGCCCTGGATATTGGTCCCGTCCCATCGCCCGCGGGCGACCGCGATGGCACCGCCACCACCCTGCAGGAATTTGTTGTAGCTCATGTAGATATAAGGCTGGTTGGCAAAATCGGGATGCGGGGCGATATCGAGCAAGCCCGTATAACGGCTGACCATGGTTTCCGGCGGAGCACCGAGAACGGGTTCGTCCAGCAGCACGTCATCGACAATGCGGCGAATGGTCCCGGAATTCTTCTCGGTGACGAGTGCGCTGCCATCCGGCAGCCAGGTGATGCTCCAGGGATGGTCGAGACCGCGGGCCAGTACGCGAACACGTATATCCATGCCTTCGGCGGTATCGTAATAGAAAGGACCCTGGCCCACCGGGTCGATATGCAGACCATCGGCCCGCTGCGGCGCGTTATCGGCGGCCAACGCTGTAGACCACGGCAACAATGCCAGTGCCATGCCGGAAATGGCGATGCGCCATGCTGGAATGAATTTCATGCTTCCCCCTCGTCGTGTCTTTCGGAATGCTTTTGCCGCCATGATATGCCAGATGCCGGGTCAAGTGCACCCTGCCCGGAAACCGGATTCTTGCACTTGCCCGGTGAAGTGAATACATTGCCATAAAACAGAATTAGAAGGGATTTTCCTATGCTTTCTCCCCGCAACCTGCTGCTGTCCTGCCTGTGTGCTTCCTTTATTACATCCGCCCTGCAGGCACAGGATGATCAACCCGTGTTCGTGTTCCGCAACAGCATCGAGAATATTACCGGTGATCTCTACCGCGCCAGCAACGGCGCCTGGCACAGCATCTTCCTGGTGACCGATGAAGGCATCATCCTGGCCGACCCGCTGAATACCGATTTTGCCGAATGGCTCAAGGGTGAACTCGATACCCGCTTCGACGTACCCGTGCGCTACGTCATTTACAGCCATAGCCATTTCGACCACGCTGCCGGTGCCACCGCTTTTGCCGATACCGCCACCATCGTCGCCCACGAGCGCGTCCTTCTGAACATGGACGGCCGCTACCCGCACATGCCTGGCGACATGATCGACCGCAACGCCAACGGCATGGTGGACCGTGAGGAGATCGAGATCCCCACCAATGCCGACCCGGGCATCTGCGGCATGTTCCCCGGTTGGTTCGACCAGATCGACCTGGACCATGACGGCATCGTGCCGCCTGCTGAATTGCAGGTGGATATCCTGCCCCCGGATCTCACCTACTCCGAGCGCATGACCCTGTCACTGGGCGGCAAGACCATTGAACTGATGCATCCCGGCAAGAACCATGGCGACGACATGACCGTGGTGCTGTTTCCTGACGAACGCGTCGTCTTTGCCACCGACATGATCGCCGATGCCCTGGTGCGTGAGGATATCCGCTCGGTACCCAGCGCCTGCGGCCCGCTGGACGGCACACCCATTGCCGAATGGATCCGCTCTTATGAAGCGGTGCTGGCGCTGGATTTCGATATCTTTGCCGGCGGTCATGGTGCCTTCTTCAGCAAGGCGGAGGTGGCACTGCCAGTGGAGTACCTGAAGGACCTGCAGGCGGCCGTCAGCAACGGCCTGGCCCGGGGCATGTCCCTGGAGCAGATGAAAGAGCAAATCCTGCTGGAGGAGTATGCGGACTGGGCCTACTACGACCGCCTGCGCCCGAAGACCATCGAGGCTGCCTACCGGAACCTGGTGCAGTTCCGGTTCTGAACCTCGTTCAGCGCGGCTTGTACGTGCTGTAGTAAGCCGGCGGCAAGCCGCCGTCCTGGGTGATCAGGCGTTCGGTGATGTACCAGCGGCCGTCGATCTTCCTGAACTTCGTGTCTTCCCGACCCTGCTCGATCAGGCGTGGCGCGAGATAGACCGTATCGTTCATCACTTCCGTATAGATCATGTGTGCCGTCGCCGTGTCGCCGTTGACGATGATGCGGGGATTGGTCATCAGCACGTGCACCTTGCCGGGTACGTTTTCTTCCGGTGATATCTCGTCGTAGTTGGTGTAAAGACCCTGTATCTCGGCTTTTCCCGTGTACACCATGCCGTTGATATCCAGGACCGCATCGTTCGTGTACATGGCGGTCCAGTCATGACCTTCGTCCACCTCGAAACCATAGTAATAGGCCAGCAGCATGTCCTCGAGCTGGATACGATCGAGCAGGGTGTCCTGCGTGGTGATTGCCGGCTGTGCTGCAGCGGTATTCGACAGCAGGGCTGCCAGGATGAATGATGCGGTAATAAAACGGTTGTTCATGAGTTTCCCTCGATGGTGTGATGGTAGTAGCCTTTTTATTGGCCTTCCCGGCTTTACTCTGGAAAAATAATCGGGCTTCATTGTAAAAGCAAATCAAGATCGACAACTTCCTTTCAGGAGCCAGCCATGACCCAGCGCAGGGAACTTCTCACCGCTTCCGCCACCGGCATGATCGCCACCCTGCTGGCATCCACCGCCAGCGGCCAGGAGAACAGCATTGATAGCAGTCTCACCACGGATGAAAAGGCGAATATCGACCTGGTCGACCGCTTCTGCAAGGCCTGGGAGGCCATGGACCTCGATCAGGTGTTCGCGACCATGAAAACCGATGCCATCTACCGGCAGTCACAGGACACGCCGCCGGTCACCGGTCACCAGGCGATCTCTGACATGATGAAATTATGGGTCGATGATTCCTACAAAATCGATTACATAGTTGAGGAAACGTTTGCACGAGGCCCCGTGGTCATCAACCGCCGCATCGATATCTATCATAGAAACAACGCTGATGATCACCTTGAATGGGAAGGCGTGGGCCTTTTCCTCATAGAAGACGGACTGATCAGGGAATGGCAGGACTTCACCATGCGCGTTCAGCGCGGCAGGGCCTGACCCTGCACATCGATACCGTCCAGCGATGACTGCAATGAAGCGATCCCTTCTTCTGTCACGGCCGTGCCCCAGAGATAAACAGCCGCAAGGTTCTCCAGGCCATCCAGGGAAGCAAGCCCTGCATCGGAGATCGCCGGATTCCCATAGAGGTTGAGGGTCTCCAGCTTCGAGAATCCCGAGACCAGAGCAAGCCCTGCATCCGTGATGCCATTGTTGCTGAGGTTCAGGTTTTCCAGCACGGGCATGTCTGCGATCAAGGCCAGCAAGTCGTCGTTCATGCCGGTACTGGCCAGGTTCAGTTCCACGATCGACCCACTGGCATCAGCCAGAAAAGCCAGCATGTCACGGCTTACCGGCTGGCCGATGGCATTGATACTGACGATCAGCCCGTTACTTTCCTGCGATAACTGTCTTACCAGCCAGCCACTGGCCACCATCTGGCCGAGCAATGACCCGGATACAGGCGCATAACGCTCAGCAACGGCAGTGACGGGTGCTGGTGCCAGCCCCATCTCGATGGCAAGCAGTGACATCGTGGTTTCTTCGACAGCCAGCGCTGAAACAGATGTCTCTGCAGGTAATCCCGCATCGATCCACCAGCCGAGTATCGCCACCTGGTCTGCTGTCAGCGGCGTCTTGCCTTCGGCCGGCATGAAATTCTCATGGTTCTGCGGCAGGGTGATGCGTTTATACAGGTCGCTACCCGCGGCATTCCCTGGCAGCACCACTGCACCACTCTCACCCCCCGCCATCAGGGCATCCAGGGTGGACAGGTTGAGCTGCCCACTCTGTTTGTCATCATTGTGACAGTTGCCGCATCGGCTCTGCAGCATGGGATCGACGATGTCATACCAGGGATCTGCCTGCGTGATATCGGTGACTGCGGGACGCCTTTCCTCCATGCCGACCAGGTCACGGATTGTCTGCGGTGCATATTCCACCAGGTAAGTAGAACCATGGGTCAGGTTGCCGCCATAGTGACCCGTTACTGTGACGGCAACGAGTAATGCCAGTGTCAGCCAGCCACCCCAGTTACGATAGGCGTTGATATTGAACACGCTGAGGAACCAGGCCAGCTGTGTACCCACGGCAAAGCCGATTCCCCAGAGCCGGTGAGCTGACGCGGATGGGCCAGTGAAGCCCCCTTCCCCGAAATGCAGCAGCCCAAGCATCACGGTGACCAGGGCACTGGAGGCAGTGCAGCCCCACAGCAGCGGCAGCACCTGCTGGAGAGAATTATTCCTGGCATTCCGGGACAACCAGTGCACGATCGCGGTAAGCAGCACCATGCCGATGGGCAGATGCAGTGCGAGCACATGGAAACGTCCGAGGAACAAGAGAAAATCTGACATTCGACAACTTCCTTCAGCTTAAGATTTCGTGCACGACGTTACCGTGAACATCCGTGAGGCGAAAATCCCGTCCCTGGAAACGGAAAGTCAGCCGTTCATGGTCGATGCCCAGGATGTGCAGCAGGGTCGCATTGAGATCATGGATATGGACGGGGTTCTCCACCACGTTGTAGGAAAACTCATCGGTCTGGCCGTATGACATTCCCTGCTTCACGCCACCCCCGGCGAACCACCAGGTGAAACAACCGCCATGGTGATCCCGACCAGCCAGAGGATTATTGATATCTCCCTGGGCGAAAGGTGTGCGGCCAAACTCGCTGCCGAACATCACCAGGGTATCTTCCAGTAACCCGCGCTGTTTCAGGTCCATGACCAGGGCAGCGGCAGGCTGGTCCACTTCCCTGCACCGTACCGGGAAACTGGGGCGGATTGCCAGGTGATGATCCCAGCCCATCCCGAAAAGGGTCTGGAATTTGACTCCCCTTTCACACAGCCGCCTGGCAAGCAGGCAGTTCCTCGCAAAGGTGCCGGGCGTCCTGACATCAGGACCATACATATCGAGGATGTAATCCGGTTCATCAGAGATATCAGCCACCTCCGGCACAGACTGCTGCATCCGGTAGGCCATCTCGTATTGATTGAGGCGGGACAGCATCTCGCTGTCCAGGGTTTCTTCATACTGCTCATCGACCAGGGCAGACAATGCATCGAGCATGCTGCGACGATTATCGCGCTCCATGCCGGGAGGATCATTCACATACAGTACGGGGTCGCTCGCTGCGCGGAACTGCACACCCTGGTGATGCGAAGGTAGGAAGCCTGTGCCCCAGACAGCCGTGTCCAGTGGTACACCGACTGAAACGCCGGATTTCATGACGATGAAGTTGGGCAGATCCTGGTTATCCGAGCCGAGGGCGTAACTTATCCAGGCCCCGGTGGAGGGTCGTCCGGCGATCTGGAAACCGGTATGCAGAAACTTGGCTGCAGGGTCATGGTTCACATGTTCGGTATGCACACTCTTCACGAAACACAACTCATCAGCGATGCTGGCTGTATGCGGCAGCAAGTCACTGACCCACGCCCCGCTTTCTCCACGCTGCCTGAATTCCGCCAGCGGGGCAAAAATCGGGAAAGCGGTCTGCCCGCCAGACATGGTGGAAAGCCTCTGTGTCTCACGCACGGACGGAGGGATGTCCTGCCCATGCATCTCGAATAGTTTCGGTTTGTAATCGAAGGTATCCACATGCGAGATCGCGCCAAGCATGTGCAGGCAGATAACCCGTTTTGCCCTGGCTTCGATATGACCGCTACCGAGGACACCGGTGTTCTGACCGACGTCTGTCAGTTGCTGCGCCATGGCAGCGGGCGATAACGGATCCAGGAGAGGAACACCCGCGAGACAGGTGCCCATCGTTCGCAGAAAATCCCTCCTGTTCTTTCCAGGGGAGTTTCGAGCAGATTTTTGCCGTGGTTCAGGCTTTTTCATATTCATTCGCAACGATTATCTGGTCCCTGTTATTTCGTAACGGCTATTTCACCACATAGGTATCAGGGGCATTCATCAACAGTGCTGCCACGTTAGCCATCGCGGCAAGCTCTATGATATCCAGTGCCGGATCGACGGCAGTGACGCCAACGGCCACTGCCTCAGCGGCTCTTTCGCTGTTTTCAGCAAAGTAGGCCACTTGCTCATGGTAGTAACGTTCGAGGATACCAAGCTGTTCGAGTGATGGTGTCGCCCGGGTAACCAGCCTGCTCAACAGCGTCAAACCCGCTATATCTTCATCTGTCGACGTCAGTACATTTTCCGCCAGCAACCTGTAGGCTTCCAGGTACTGGGGATCATTCATCAGCAGCAAGGCCTGAAGCGGCGTGTTCGAAGAGCGACGCCTTGCAATGCTCTCTGTCCTGTTCCTGAAATCAAAGATCCCGAGTGCCGGATGAGGCGCATTTCGTTTCACGAACGTGTAAAGCGTACGGCGATGATGCTCCTCTTCCGGGATCGCATCTGCCTCTGGATAGCCGTAGAAGCTATTCAGCGGATTCCAGATATCGTCGGGCTGGTAAGGTGTGGCACTCGGCCCTCCGACTTCTTCGCTGAGGGTGCCGCTCAGGAAGAGCACCTGGTCCCTGATCATCTCTGCCGTCATACGCCAGCGAGGTCCTCTGGCATATAACTGGTTACCCGGATCCCTTTCCTGAAGCACGGCGTTCAGGTCGGAATCCTGGCGATAAGTCGACGAGGTCACGATCAGCCGATGCAGGTATTTTATATTCCAACCCGAATCGACGAATTCGATGGTCAGCCAGTCGAGCAGCTCCGGATGCGAGGGAATCGATCCCTGGGAACCGAAGTCCTCGGAGGTTTCCACCAGGCCGTGACCGAAATGCATCTGCCAGATCCTGTTGACGAAGACGCGTGCGGTAAGCGGGTTATCCGGATCGAACAGCCACTGCGCCAGGCCCAGCCGGTTCTGCGGCAGGTCTTCATTCCAGGGCAGGACGACATCCAGTCCTCTGGGTAATACTTCATCAGCAGGTTCACTGTAGACACCACGATCGAGTACGTAAGTCGCTTCATGTCCTGGTGCAGTACCCATCACCAGGACCTGGGGTACTGCCGTCACCAGTTCATTCTGCACTGTTCGTGCAGCGATCAAGTTATCCCTTGCAACAGCGACCTGTTCATCAAGATCAATGACGAGACCTGACAGGTCTTCGGCGACGTCAGCCTCAGGAAAGCGCGAAGGTAATTCCGGATCATGCAGGTAGGCCACTTCGATTGCATTAAGCGGCCTGTCATAGATCCGCATCTCATCCATGCCGCTGCCTACCGGCGCTTTCACACGGAAACGCGTACCGAAAGCCAGGCCGACGAACGGATCGAACACGTCACCTGTCCCCCAGGGCAACATGCTCCTGGTCAGTGAATCATGGTCAACGGTCATGGCCAGCGGCAAACCGTCAACATAGAGTAAAACGCCTGATGCCGAGCTTGAACCATCATAGGTCAGGGTAAGATGGACCCACTCACCGACTGGCAATGCTTCGTCAGATAACAGGGCGATCATGTTCGCCGGGGGCGAATGCGCCAGGGAAACCCATAACCTGCCATCGCGCAGGGAAAGCTGGTAACCCGTACTGCCTGAATTCTGCTCGGACAGATGATTGAGTATCGATGCCTCATCGTAGTCGTCTGCGATGAAGAACCGGAAATCGATGCTGAATGGATCGGTGCGGTCATACCAGCCAACGTCCCTGCCCAGGAAGCCCTTGTTGGTTTCATCGAAGAACATGGCCTGGCCCTTCGCCCCGGCGCCCAACAGGGGTTCCTGCAGCACAGCGTCTGGCACACCGGCATTTTCAGCGGCGGACAGGTATAACTGGTCGCGGTTGTAATTCCTGGGAACACGGCCTTCCAGTTCACGGAGTTCTCTTGACCTGCGCTGCAACTCGGTCTCGTTTTCCAGGTCCACCACAACCGGGATGGCGTACGGCCCTGCCATCAGGCCATTGATCGTTGGCGGCGGCACACGTCTTGCCATCGGCTCCGGCAGGTCTTCAAGATCTGCTTTTATCGCCGCATCGAAGGAATAATATGCAGCAAGATCACGGTTAATCGATGTCTCCAGGTAGCTTGCGAGCGCACCCTCTTCCAGGATCCTGTCAGCAGAGATGGCCGCCTGCTCTGAAACCGACGCCCTGGTTTCAAGGTAACGCTGCTCCAGCCTTGAGACTTCCGCCTCAGCCTGGCTGATGCGTGTCGCGGCATTCTCATCAGGCCAGGGCAAGGTAGGTCCGCCCTGGATACCACTGAATCCCGGTGCATAGACTCCTGGTTCGTCGCTGTTATTGAAGAAGGCAGAGATCGCGTAGTAATCCTTCTGGGAAACAGGATCATAACGATGGTCATGGCAACGCGCGCATCCCAGTGTTAATCCCAGGAAAGTCGTTCCGACGAGATTGTCTGTTCTTTCCGCCCGGTACTCCGCGGAATATTCCTCGGCGATGGCGCCGTTCTCTGTCGTCCGCTTGCCCAGCCTGACAAAGGTTGTCGCCAGCAGATCATCGCGGCCGGGATCCGGCAACAGGTCGCCGGCCAGCTGGCGGGTTGCAAACTCGTCATAGGGCATATTGTTGTTAAACGCATCGATCACCCAGTCACGCCAGGGCCACAGGACACGGTCATGATGATCATCGAGAAAACCATCCGTTTCGCTCCATCGGGCAAGGTCCATCCAGTACCCTGCCATATGTTCCCCGTAGCGAGGTGAGGCAAGCAGGCCTTCGACCAGGTTTTCATAGGCAACGGGGCTGTCATCGGCAAGGAAGGCATCCACTGCCTCGAGACTGGGCGGCAGTCCCGTCAAGGTGAGCGCCACACGGTTGATCAGGGCCTCTTTTTCAGCTTCAGTCGAAGGTGCCAGCCCTTCCTGTTCCAGGCGACTGAAGACATAGGCATCGATCACGTTTTCCACACGACCATCAAATGACGTTTCCGGAACCGGTGTCAGCGCGGGTGGCAGATAGGCCCAGTGTTCCTTGTACCGGGCCCCTTCACGTATCCATTGTTGCAGCAGGTCTTTTTCTGTCTCGCTCAACACTTTATGCGAGGATTCAGGCGGCATCCGTAAATCGATATCCGATGCGGTGATACGTCTCACCAGCTCACTGTCTCCCGGATTGCCGGGCACGATGGCATAACTACCGGGAGTCTCGGGCAGTTCGGCGATGGCGAGTTCGCGGACATCCAGCCGTAACCCGGCTTTCAGTCCTTCCCTGTCCGGACCATGGCAGGCGAAACACTTGTCAGAAAGGATGGGACGTATATCCCAGTTGAAATCCACGGAGCCGCTGGACAGCGTGCTGCCACCTTCTTCAGAAGAACAACCGGCCAAAGCCAGCAGAAGCAAGGATACGGCAAGGAATGATGCGCATATCCGGCGTATGGTTTTAACTGGGGGAAGAGTGATCACGCCGGCTGCCTTTATTATCTTTTCTACTGGATACTTACGACAAGATATCAGTGATCACATTCCCGTGCACATCCGTCAAGCGGAAATCCCTGCCCTGGAAGAAGTAGGTCAGTTTTTCGTGATCGATACCCATGAGGTGCAGCAAGGTTGCATTGAAGTCGTGGACATGCACCGGATTTTCTACCACGTTGTAGCCGAAATCATCAGTCTTGCCGTACGTCATGCCCTTGTTCACACCGGCGCCGGCCATCCAGCTGGTAAAGGCATAGGGATGATGGTCGCGACCGAAGATCGGGTTGTTGATATCGCCCTGTGAATAGGGTGTACGCCCAAACTCGCTGGTGAACACCACCAGTGTGTCTTCCAGCAGGCCGCGCTGCTTGAGATCCATGATGAGACCGGCAATGGGCTGGTCAGCGGTTTTTGCCATCACGGGCTGGTTGGCGGAAATACCGAAGTGGAAATCCCAGCCGTTGTAGAACAGCTGGATGAACTTCACGTTGCGCTCGGCCAGGCGACGGGCCAACAGGCACTGGCGCGCAAAGGAACCGGGGTTGTGCACGTCAGGACCGTACATGTCGAGCACGTAATCCGGCTCATCGCTGACATCGGTGGCCTCGGGCACGGATGACTGCATGCGGTAGGCCATTTCGTACTGGCTGATCTTGGAAAGAATTTCCTCGTCGCCGCTGGCTTCATACTGGGCGCGGGCCAGGGCATTGATGGCGGCGATATCCTCGCCCTGCTCATCGAGTGCCAGGCCTGCGGGCGTATCAATGTAGTGCACAGCCTGCTCGCCGCGCATGAACTGCACGCCCTGGAAATGGGACGGCAGGAAACCCGAACCGAAATTGGCCGAATCCATGTTCTGGCCCTGCCCCGGCCCCATGTTGTTGAGGACAATGAAGGAAGGCAGGTTGTTGTTGTCCGAACCGAGCCCGTAACTCACCCAGGAACCGAAGGACGGACGACCCACCAGCTGGAAACCTGTCTGCAAGAACTGGGCGGCCGGGTTATGGTTGACGTGCTCGGTGTACATGGAATTGATGATACAAAGATCATCGGCGATGCCGCCCACGTGCGGCCAGAAATCACTCACCCAGGCGCCGCTCTGCCCACGCTGCATGAAGGGAGCAAGATTGCGCACGAGCGGAAACTGGGTCTGGCCCTGCACCATGGTCGACACCCTGCCCTCGCCCATGACCGAGGCCGGTATCTGCTGACCATGCATCTGCTCGAGCATCGGACAGTAATCGAAGGTATCCACGTGGGAGATGGCGCCGAACATGTGCAGGTAAATGACCCGCTTGGCCTTTGCGGGAAAGTGGGTCGCCCCGAGGGCGCCGAGACCCTGCTGACCCAGGGCTGTGGGTACGCCCAGCATATCGGCCAGGGCGAGCGAGCCGATACCAAGACTGCCTTTTTTCAGGAAGGCCCGGCGGGATAATGCAAGAAAGTGTTTTTCCAGGTTCTGCATGGGAATGCTCAATGCCGCGTGTATGCGTCCGGTGAATTCATGACAATGCGTGCCGTGGAGGCCAGTGCGGCAAATTCCGCCAGTACATCATCATTAATGGCGAAGTCGGTTAGCCCCGCGCTCAGGTAATCCCTGGCACCGGCACTGTCTTCGGAAAAACGCTGGAAGGCACGGTTGTACTGGTTCCTTATGATGTCGCTTTCGGCGGCGGTCGGATCACGGCGCAGTGCCAGCCGGTACAGGAAATCCAGTTGCGCGGACAGGTCATCACTGTGTTCCTGCGCCCGCATGGCCATGCCCTCGTAGGCCTCAAGATACTGGCGGTCGTTGAGGAGGACCAGCGCCTGCAGCGGCGTATTCGACGTACGGCGCCGGGCGATGGTAGTGATGCGCTGCGGGAAATCGAACACCTGCAGGGCCGGATGCTGGGCGGCGCGTTTTACATAGCCATACATGGTGCGGCGGTGATGTTCATCCAGCGGGACATTTTCCGCCAACGGGTAATCGACCACCTGGTTCACGGAGACTGCTTTCCAGACGCCCTCTGGCTGGTAAGGGCGCACACTTGGTCCGCCAACCGCGGTTTCCAGCAGGCCGCTTACCGCCAGGGCGTTGTCGCGGATCACCTCGGCGCTGTAGCGCAGACGCACGCCGCGGCTGAGCAAATGGTTGAAGGGATCGGCTTCTTTTTTCTCGGCACTGACCGCGGAATCCTGCCGATAGGTTGAAGACATGGCCATCAGCTTCAGCAGGTGCCGGGTGTCCCAACCCGAATCCATCAGTTCAGCCGCCAACCAGTCGAGCAGTTGCGGATGCGAGGGAATCGCACCCTGCGTACCGAAATCCTCGGCTGTCTCCACCAGGCCGCGGCCGAACATGCTTTGCCAGAGACGGTTCACGTACACACGGGCCGTGAGCGGATTCTGCGGATCGAATAACCACTGCGCCAGGCCCAGGCGGTTGTTCGGCAGGGAATCATCCCAGGCGAAGATCTGCTCGAGAGCCTGCCCTGTCACCACGTCGCCCGGGTCGGTGTAGACACCGCGTTTTTTCACGTGCATGGGTGATGCCAGGGGGTCGTCCTGCATCACCATGATTTCCGGCTGCCATGAAACGAGCTGGTTGTGTTCTGCGGCAACAGTACGCAGGGATTCCCTTGCCGCCAGCACCTGCGGATCCGTCATCACCCTGAATTGCTGCCAGCTTTCACGGCTGACAACCGGCTCACCGTCAGTATGCAGGTAGGCGATTTCCAGGGGACTGAGGTCGCGGCTGAAGACCTTCACCTCATCCAGCGCGGAACCGGCCAGCGTGTACTGCTGCCAGCGCTTGCCGAAGCCGAGGCCGTAGATGGTGTCATCGATAAAAGCGAGCGGTTCGGTGATGATGGTCTGGGTGAGATTGTCACCCAGCACCTGCAGGGTCATCGGCTCGGCATCGAGGTAGATGCCAACACCGGCCGCCCTGCTCGAGCCGTCGTAGGTCACGGTGATATGGTGCCACTCGCCGGGTGCTACAGCGTCGTCGGTAATGACGCTGATCTTGTTGTCAGGAGTGTGCTGGAGGTTGAATTTCAGGTGGTTGTCTTCCACGTCCAGGGCATAGCCATTGGCGGCAAAGCGGATGTGCTGGTTATGGTTGATGACCGTGGCGATGTCGTAAACGCGATCGAAACGGATCCAGAAATCGAGGCTGAAGGCATCGATGCGGTCGTAATCGCCAACATCGCCGCCGAAGTAGCCCTTGTTCTGCTCGTCGAACAGGAAGGCCTTGCCGCTGACGCCTGGGGTTGATTGGGGCGACTGGATAATGGCCGGCACCTGCCCCTGCAGGTTGCTGGCTGACAGTTGCACCAGATCTTCCCGAATACCCGCCGGCATCCCCCTGCTCACCACCATCGGCTTGCCCTGTTCCTGGCGGCCGAAAATTTCGATCCTGGCGAAATCCAGGTCTCCCGTGTAATACGACTCGAACGAGTAATGGGCAGCCAGCGCCTTGTCCAGTTCGGTCCTGATCGTTGCCAGTGCATTCGCAGGGACTTCCGTTCCTGAAAGCACCGAGCGTGTTTCGCCGGTGACGCTGTCATACGCCTGTTGCAATGAAGCAACCTGCACGTCCAGGACCTGTGGATCCAACAAACGGTGTGAGCAGGCGACTTTGAGTTGTACAAGTTGCCCGGCGAGCGCAACCCGGCCGGCATGTCCATTAAGTTTGTCCGCACCAAGGATCGCATCGATCTCGGCGTCCATGGCCGCCATGGCCTCGTCGTGCGGGATGCTCGGGCGCGGATCGTCGAGCGATTCCTGGATCTCGGCGGCGAGCCACCGGTTGTGCGCCGCAGCCTGGTGGGCCGTGCGCATCGCCTC
>JALRBG010000001.1 GCA_023257855.1 Pseudomonadales bacterium
GGGAGGACTGACGTCCAGGATCACGTCCTGGCCGCTCGCAATCACGACCTTGTCGCCCGCGGCCGGCACCCTGTTGCCCGGCCAGGTGGCCGGATCGGACCAGAGGGCACCCTGCGCTAGGGCGCCGTGGGCGGCGCCAAGCAGGAAACCGACCGGCAGCAACCAGGACAGTAAGGACGCGCGTTTATGCATTTTCATGATGTTGATTCCCTAAACCAAAATGAATGTCGAACCAGTGAAATAGGAGCCAGATTTTATGGCAAAGCTTATGCGATGTTATTCGCTTACTTTGTGAAAAAAAAGTGAAAACCGGGGATATTCCGGAAGATAGACCACCGGCAAGAGTACTTTGTTACACTTACGCCCGGCCGCAGCATCACCGGTGCCGGCCCTAAACCGTTGCCGACCATCCAGAGCCTACAGTTAATGCCCCGTTTTATCCGTTTCCTCGTCCTTGCCACAGTCGTTTCAGCAGCTTCCGCGTGTGCGGCAGACGGCATGACGGTGGCCAGGCCGGATATCGAGCACGGCAAGGCAACCTTCAACACCATGTGCAGCGTCTGCCATGCTACGCAAAAAACGGGCGGTCCCGTGGAAGGCCCCAACCTGCTCGGGGTGGTCGGTCGGCCAGCGGGCAGCCAGCCTGATTTCGGCAAGTACTCGGAGGCGCTCAAGGCTTCCGGGCTCACCTGGAGCCCGCAGACGCTCGATCAATTCCTGGTAAACCCCATGGCCATGGTGCCCGGCACTCTCATGCCGATGCTGATCCCGGACGACAAGACCCGGGCGGATGTCATCGCCTACCTGGCGACGCTGCAACCGGCGGAATAATCACACTTCCTGCAGCAGCCGGTCGTAAATCTGGATATCGAAATCCGCCGGCAGCAGGTTCTCCATAGCGCGGGCCAGTTCACGGGTCTCCTGCAGCAACAATTGGGTGATGCGCTTGTTGGAAGCATCGTCGATGCCGGGATTGAAGCCCGGGCTCAGCTGGTCGAACGGCACTGCAGCACCTTTCGTGGACAGACATCGCGCAATCGAGTTGAGCGGCCCCATCATGATGGTCTGTGACAGGGCGACCACGGGCGCGGAACTGCGCCTGTAAGCGGTATCCGCAGTAGCATCATGCTCCAGCAGTTCATGTTGCCGAGCCAGCATAGAACTTGGTTTCCTGATTCCTGGCTATGCAATGAATACTAATTGTGCAATCAGTTTCAGTCTAGCGGCTGACCCGCAGTGAGGTTTCGCCGCCAAGGCCGAGGGGACCGCTGTCCGGGGATACCAGCTTGACCCAAAGCGCCTCGCCATCCTTGAACCAGGAGGTCTCGTTGGCATTACGCAGCGCCACCAGGCTGGTCTGCTGCGTGCCTGAATCGGCCGCAGCAAATTCCGGCAGCGCGATGATCACCCAGGAATCCTCGTTCATCTCCGTCATACGCAGGAACAACTCTTCCCGCTCGGTGGTCAGCGTGATCTCGGTACCGGCACGGACGTTGGAACTGCCGGCAGCAATGGTGTAATCCTGGCCGCTGCGGCTCAGCGTGATCGGTGGCTGCGGTGCACCAAACAATCCACCCGCCGGACGCGGTGGCGGAGTACCTGCTGCCGCGGCAGGCCTGGCCGGCGGTGCGGCACCGAAGCGGAACGGCGGCGCAAAACCCAGGCGTCCGATATCGCCCGTGCACACGGCGGCGTTCCAGTCGGTCTTGACCTGGCAGGCCTCGAGGTCGGTGGCGACGCTGGTGTTCTCGCCTTCGTGGATGACCACGTAGGTATCGGGGCCCATACCGAGCGAGCCGTCCTTGTCCCGAATTACCGCGGTCTTGTAGGCCGAGCTGTTGCCGTTGTCGTTGGCCCACCGGGCGTTGCCCGCCATCGGCGGGAAATACACCGGCTTGGCATTCTCGAAGGTCACGCCCTCGACAGAATTATTGGAGCTGACCCCAAAGCTGGTGTAGAGCAGGTAGGACAGCGCGCCGGTCTTGCGCTGGGCGTTGTCCTCGAAGTTCACGAACGTGGTATCGATCACGTCATGGCGGTTGTCGTAGTACTCGTAGCCGCGCACCGGAAAGTCCGGCAGCATGGGTTTCGGCAGGCTGCGGCCGTAAGCGACCTCTTCCGATGTGCGGGGATTGCCGACGTTTTCGGTGTCGCCCACGAACAGGGAATCGACCACGCGCGAGGTATAGGGATCTCGAAGACTGGCGCCGCCGCCTAGGCCGGAGGCCTGCGTGTAGCCGATGGCATTGTCCGCCGACCGGTAGTTGCGAATGGTGCGCATTTCGCCGCGGCCCCAGAAGCCGCCATTGCGGTTCTTGTAGGCGGTGAGATCCTCGAACACGGTTTCCACGATCGGGCTGGACCGATCCCCCGGAACTTCGTGAGCGATATGCATGTTGCCGGTAACACCAAAGGTGTTGTTGGTGTTGATGTTGCGGTCGAACATGAAGCCGTCGTAGTTGGAGTGAGCGACGTTGCCTCTGAACTCGCGCATGCGCATGTCGCGCGGCCAGGTAGCCATGCTTTCTTCCGATCCGTCGAAAGCACCGTTCGGGTGCTCGGGCAGGGACATCCAGAAGCCGTTCGAGTCAGAACCGGCCGCCACGTTATCGATGTAGGTGTTGTCCGGATTGGTGATCCAGTAACTGGCCACGGTATTGTCGGAGGGCAACAGCACATCGGTGGAATTCTGGCCGTTCTGCCTCACAGCCTGGCGGTTTTCATAGTCTTCGACTTCACCGGCTGCGGCAAGATTGGTCGGCACACAGGGCTTGGTCGGGTGGCACTTGGTCTGGATGGCGAGGTTCTTGATGTACTCGTTGCCGTGCTCGATGCCGTCTTCCATGAAGAAGCAGTGGCCCACAGTGTTGTAGGTGACGTTGTTTTCCACGCGCAGGTCGTTCGAGCCGTGCACGGTCACGCAGCGGTTGAAGGTGTCGTGGATAGAGGAATTTTTCACGTACTGGCCCTTGCCGCCGTCACCGACGAGATGCCAGTGGATCGGGTAACGGGCGAGCTCCAGGTGCTGGCCCATGCGGTTGAGCTCGATGCCCTCGATATACATCTTGCTGGTGACCATCGCCATGATGTGGCCGCCGAAGTGGGACTCCAGCGAATCTTCAGAAGACTGAATCTTGATGTTGCGGGTCAGCAGGCCCACCTCGCCACGCTCGTCGACGTCGAATGTGATCTTGCCGAAGTGCATGTACTCCAGCGGCTCGGTCAGCGTGATGGTGTTGCCGCTGACGGCGGCAATGGTGCGCACTTCGGCCTGACGCGGATCGAAATCCGTCGAGGCCAGGACGATCTGGTCACCGGCCTGCCACTGGCTGGCATCGAGCACCTCGATGCGGGTGGCGCCGGCCTCGGCAGTGGCCGAGAGTTTGGTCCATGAATTCGTCCGGTTGCCGTGCAAGTTCAGGGTGCCGCCCGACATCATGATGCCGCGGTCGCCCATGCCCATCAGCTGTTCACCTTCCACATTATCGGTGAGGGTGATGGTGGCCTTTTGGGTAAAGGGATTCGCTTCGGTACCGATCTGCAGTTCACCGAACACCATGATCCACTCGGTGGTCAGCTCTAGGTCGGCCTCGTCGGCGAAGCTGAGCTTGCCGTTGATGGTGAGACCGTTCAGCGCGGGCGGACTGACGTCCAAGATCACGTCCTGGCCACTGGCAATCATCACCTTGTCACCGGCGGCCGGGACCTGGTTATTGGGCCAGGTGGCCGGATCGGACCAGCGATTGGACTGGGCCTGGGCGGCGAAGCCTGTTGTGACCAGAATAAAGAGAAGCAATAAACGATTGTGGATACGCATGGCACCGGATCTCCCTGGATGGTTTCTCGGGGCAGTGAGTTTTGCAACAGCCACAGCCCCCTTTTTCATAATAGCGAGAATACCATGATTTTCCGGCAAAAAACCCCCGACCGGGGGCTCTGTAAAGCCAGGCTGGACGGTCCCTGCTGCCCTGGCAGCCAGCGCTTCTTCCAGTGCCAGGTGGACAGGAAATAGCGCGTTAACGGCTCACGTTCACCATCACGCCGCCGCTGTGCCCGCCGATACCGCTGTCACCGGGCGATACCAGTTTCACCCACAGCGCATCACCGGCTTTGTAGTACGCCGTATCATCGGCCTTGCGCAGTGCATCCAGGCTGGCGACTGCCGTTCCTGCATCCGCTGTCGTGAAGCCCGGAATCTCGAGCAGCACCCACGCGCCTTCATCCATTTCGATCGCGTGCAGCTCCAGTTCCGTACGTTCGGTGGTCACCTTGAACTCGGTGTTGGCGAGGATGTTGGTGCCGACGGGAATGCTGATTTCATTGCCCGCACGACTCAGGATGATGGGAGGGCCGTCAAAGCCGCCGAGGCCGCCGCTGATGCGGCCAAAGGCCAGACCGCGACCGTTGATAAAGCTCATGCGGCCGACATCGCCCGTGCACAGGGCTGCGTTCCAGTCCGGTTTGACCTCACAGTTGTCACCGCCAACGGCGATACTGTCATTGACGCCGTCGTGGATGACCACGAAGGATGGTTCGCCCAGGCCCAGCGAGCCGTCGCGGTCCCTGAACACGGCGGTCTTGTAGGCCAGGCTGCCGGTATTCACATCATTGCCCCACTTGCGCTCCATCGGCGGGTAGTAAACCGGCTTGGCGTTCTCGAAGGTCACGTTCTCGACAGCGTTGTTGGAGCTGGCGCCGAAGCTCGTGTACAGCAGGTGGGAAATCGCGCCCATCTTGCGGGTGGCGTCGTCCGTGTAGTTCATGAACGTGGTGTTCATGACGTCGTGACGGTAGTCGTAGAATTCGTAGCCGCGAATCGGGTAGTCCGGCATAGTCGGCTTGGGGAAGGTGCGGCCGTAGGCCTTCTCTTCCGGGGTGGCCGGGTTGCCGACGTTCTCGGTGACGCCCACGAACAATGAGTCGATCACCCGCGAGGAATATTCGTGCGGCCCGCCGCCGGCGGCATGGGTGAAGCCCATGGCGTTGTCCGCAAATTTCACGTTGCGGAACAGGTGCAGGCTGCCGCGGCCCCAGACACCGCCGTTGCGGTTCTTGTACGTGGTGAGATCCTCGAACACCGTCACCAGCGGCTCACTGTTCGGGTCGGCAGGGTCGGCATAACCGGTATGCGATGGGCCGGTGACGCCGAAGGTGTTATCGGGGTTTATGTTGCGGTCGAACATGAAGCCGTCGTAATTGGAGTGCGCGACGTTACCGCGGAACTCGCGGAACTTGATGCGACGCGGCCAGGTCGCCAGGCTGTCCTCCGAGCCCTCGAAGGCGCCGTTGGGATGCTCACCCAGTGACATCCAGAAGCCGTTGGCGTCGGTCCCGGCGGCGACATTACCTATATAGGTGTTGTCGGGGTTGGTAATCCAGTAAGCAGCCACCGTGTTGTCCGAGGGCAGCAGCACGTTCGGTGAACGCTGGCCGCGCGGGCCGATCGCCTGGCGCTCTTCGGTGTATTCACCGGTCGCGGCAAGGTTGGTGGGCTCGCAGGGGTTGGTCGGGTGGCACTTCACCTGGATCGCCAGGTTGTTGACGAACTCGTTGCCGTGCTCGATGCCGTCTTCCATGAAAAAGCAGTGACCGACGATGTTGTAGGTGATGTTGTTTTCCACG
>JALRBG010000058.1 GCA_023257855.1 Pseudomonadales bacterium
CATGCATTCCGCCAGTTCCTGTACGTCGGACTCCTCGACGAAGGCCATTTCGATATCCAACTGGGTGAACTCAGGCTGGCGGTCGGCGCGCAGGTCCTCGTCGCGAAAGCACTTGGCGATCTGGTAATAGCGGTCCAGGCCCGCCACCATCAGCAGCTGTTTGAACAACTGCGGGGATTGCGGCAGGGCAAAAAACTCACCGGGGTGTGTTCGGCTTGGCACCAGGTAGTCCCTGGCCCCTTCCGGAGTGGCACGGGTCAGGATCGGCGTCTCGATATCGAGAAAGCCATTGTCATCCAGGTAACGCCTGACACTGCTGGTGATTTTCGAACGCAGACGCATGCGATTGAGCATTTCCGGTCGGCGCAGGTCGATGAAACGGTTGCGCAGGCGCACATCTTCGGACACGGACTGGTGTTCATCAAGCTGGAACGGAGGCGTATCCGCCGGGTTGAGGATTTCCAGTTCCAGGCCGAGAACCTCGATCATGCCGGTGGACATTTCCCTGTTCTCGGTACCCGCCGGACGTGCCCGCACCTTGCCCTGCACCTTAACGACAAATTCGTTGCGTACCTGTTCAGCGGTGGCAAAGCTGGCCTCGGTATCCGGGTCGTAGACGACCTGGGTGATGCCGTCGCGGTCACGCAGGTCGAGGAAGATGACGCCGCCATGGTCACGACGACGGTGAACCCAGCCGCAGAGGGTGACGGCCTGGTCAATGTGGCTTTCGTTAAGCTCGCCACAATAATGTGTGCGCATAATGTATCCTGTAACTCGTTCTTTCTATAAAGCCTGCTGCTGCAGTTTCATTGGCAGCACTGCCAGTTTGTCAATATGGGTATTGCCCAGGCACGGCCTCAGGCTGGATCCGCCGATTTGCCGGCCGCCGCCTTCTCGGAGCTCTTTTCAGCTGCTTTGCCGGCTTTATCCCCGGTCCCGCCGCTGTTGGCAGTATCAGATTCCGCCTTGCCTTCACCTGTCTTTTTTTTCGTCTTGAAGTCAGTTTCATACCAACCCGAACCTTTCAGGCGAAAGCTGCTGGCAGAAACCAGTTTTTTCAGCGCGGCTTTGCCGCAAGCCGGACAATCCGTGAGGGGCGGATCGCTGAATTTCTGTATCTTCTCAAGTTCTTCGCCGCAGGAGTCGCAGCGATATTCATAAATGGGCATTGCATTTACCTGTTACACGTTCACCCAGCCACAAAAAGCCGCGTATTGTAACTCATTTCGAATTTAACTGGCATTATAAAAACAATGGAATATGACCCGGGCAGGGTGAAAATCCCGCGCTTGCCAAAACAAACTTTGGCGGCTGAAAAACAGGCGCAAATAGATCACCAATCTCGCAAAAGTTTGCATAAAGGCCTTGCCCGTGAAACGCGATTCCGCTATAAATAGCACCTCGTTCGGTACGATATTTCCAAGTGCGGACTCGCACTGATCACCAGAAAAACTTTTTAAAAATTTTTCTAAAATCGGGGACAATTATTCTTTTCGTTGCACAAGGTAAATATCCCTTTACTGATTGCTATGACGAAAGCGAAAATTTTCCTTCACGAAAAATAATTTTAACGTTGACTGGTATCGAACTGTAATAAATCGAAGTTCCCGGTTTTGCCGGGGTAACAATAACCAGCAACCAATGAATTCAAGAGAGACCTAAGTATGGCCGCAAAGAAAACTGCTGCTAAAAAAGCACCCGCCAAGAACTCCGCCGCAATCCAGGATAAGTACACAAAGACCCAGATACTCAATACCATTTCTGAAAATACCGGCCTGACCAGGAAAGAAGTTTCTTCAGTTCTGAACGAACTCGACAGCCTGATTGAGCGTCACGTCAAAAAACGCGGCGTGGGCGAATTCACACTGCCCGGCCTGCTGAAAATCAAGGCCGTCAAGCGCCCTGCCCGTCCGGCCCGCAAGAATGTGCCGAACCCGTTCCGCCCCGGTGAATTCATGGACATTCCGAAAAAGCCCGCTACTACCCGGGTCAAGGTTCTGCCCCTGAAAAAACTGAAAGAGTTTGCCCTCAACTAATAACTGAAGGCATCCGGGCCAACAGGCCCGGCAGTAAATCTGGAAAAGCAGCCTCAGGGCTGCTTTTCTGTTAGTGGACCACACGAAACAGTATCATTAGCCCCATGCGAACATCCCGATATCTCCTGGCAACTACCAAGGAAACGCCTGCCGACGCGGTCGTGATCAGCCACCAGCTCATGCTCAAGTCAGGCATGATCCGCAAGCTCGCCGCCGGACTCTATAACTGGCTGCCGGTCGGCCTACGTGTCTTGCACAAGGTCACCCGCATCATTCGCGAGGAAATGGACAGATCCGGCGCTCTCGAGGTTTCGATGCCAGTCGTCCAACCCGCTGAGCTATGGCATGAGTCAGGCCGCTGGGATGTGATGGGTGATGAATTGCAGAGGCTGAAGGATCGCCATGACCGTGACTTCTGCCTCGGCCCGACGCACGAGGAAGTCATCACCGACCTGGTTCGCAATGAATTGAGCAGCTACAAGCAGCTACCCATGAACATCTACCAGATCCAGACCAAGTTCCGGGATGAGCGTCGCCCCCGTTTCGGCGTCATGCGCTCCCGCGAATTCATCATGAAGGATGCCTATTCTTTTCACCTGGACCAGGCGTCACTGAATGAAACCTACCAGCTCATGTATGACACCTACAGCCGGATCTTCACCCGCTTCGGGTTCAGTTTCCGCGCTGTGGTGGCCGATTCCGGCAATATCGGCGGCAACCAGTCCCACGAATTCCATGTCCTGGCCGATTCAGGCGAGGATGAGATCGTTTTCAGCGACCAGGGCGACTATGCCGCCAACCTGGAAATGGCCAGCGCGATGGCGCCGCAGCAGGAGAGACCTGCACCCGCTGCCGAATTGACCCTGGTGCCGACACCGGGAGTGCGTACCATTGACGAGGTAAGCAGTTTTCTCAAGGTATCGCCTGAACAAACCGTTAAATCCCTGGTCGTGCGTGGTGACAGCGAAGACACAACCGGCGCGCTGGTGGCACTCGTCCTGCGCGGCGATCACCAGCTCAACGAGATCAAGGCAGGCAAGCTGGACGGTGTGGCATCACCCCTGGCCTTGGCCTCCGACGCTGATATTAAAGCCGCTTTATCCTGCGAACCCGGCTCCATCGGTCCGGTCAACATGCCGATCCGGGTGATCGTCGACCGTGATGCTGCCGTGCTGGCCGATTTCGTTTGCGGCGCCAACCAGGACGGCCACCACTATACCGGCGTGAACTGGGAACGGGATGCCCGCATCGACATGGTCGCTGACCTGCGCAAGGTGGTGGAAGGCGACGCCAGTCCCGACGGCAAGGGCTCGCTTTCCATCAAGCGTGGCATCGAAGTCGGTCACATCTTCCAGCTCGGCAACAAGTACAGCAAGGCCATGAACGCGACCGTGCTGGACGAACAGGGCCGGATGGCGATCATGGAAATGGGCTGTTACGGAATCGGCGTGAGCCGTATCGTCGCTGCCGCCATCGAGCAGTGCCACGATGACAAAGGCATCATCTGGCCGGACAACATTGCGCCCTTCCACGTGGTGATCATTCCGCTGAATGCCCACAAGTCGGAAAAGGTCATGGAAACCAGTGAAATGCTGTACCGACAGCTCCAGGATGCCGGACTCGATGTCCTGCTGGACGACCGCGACAGGAAGACCAGCCCGGGTGTCAAATTTGCCGATATGGAACTGATCGGCATTCCCCACCGCTTGGTGGTAGCCAATTTGCGTAAACGTGCAACTACGTCAGTTTGGTTGAATACGGTTCCGTTTTCCTGTGATACGTTAGTAGTGGTAGTCATCGAACCAACACCCTTCGGCATTTCGTATGTGTATACGCTGCCAGAAGCGATGGTAGTAGCAGTAACCTCTCCACCGCTAACGGTAAATCCTGTTGATGCAAAGTCAATCAAGTGGATAGCTTTTACGCCTCCTACTGAATCTTTACAATCTAAAGTAAAACCTGCGGTTAAGTTACAAGCCATTTTCTACCTCCTTATGCTAATTTAAACTGAACGATTTGATCAGGGAACGCAATTTGTACACCATACTTCATGGTAGCACGGAAACGAACTTCATCGTTGTCTTGGCTGTACCAGAACTTGTACTCTTCTTCCTCATTTGCAAGGTCAGTACCTACGAAGAAGTTAGACAATCTACCCAAGAACATACGGTTAGTACCGTTCAATCCACCTACACCAATCATCTTGATGT
>JALRBG010000078.1 GCA_023257855.1 Pseudomonadales bacterium
CCTGTGGATCACTGGCATTAGTGATCGTGATCAGTAACAATCGCTTCTCCTGATAATAATTAAAATGACCAGGGGAAAACCACGCGATGGGCTCCATTCTCCAGGGCTGGGACTTCGCCGTCCTGGCACTTTATTTTCTCATCATCATCGGTATAGCCGTATGGGTGGCGCGCCAGCGCAACCAGAGCACCAGCGACTACTTCCTGGCGGGTAGACACGTTGGCTGGTTCGTCATCGGCGCCTCGATCTTCGCCTCCAATATCGGCTCTGAACACGTTGTTGGTCTGGCCGGTACCGGCTTCCAGTCGGGTACACCCATGGCCCACTATGAGCTGCACGCCTGGATCGTGCTGCTGCTGGGTTGGCTGTTCCTGCCTTTCTACATGCGCAGCGGGGTTTTCACCACGCCTGAATTCCTGGAAAAACGCTTCGATGCCCGGTCCCGCTGGTTCCTGTCCGTGTTTTCCATTGTCGCCTATGTGCTGACCAAGGTGTCGGTCACCATCTACGCCGGCGGTATCGTTGTTTCCGAATTGCTCAATATCCCCTTCTGGCACGGTGCCATCGGCATCGTTGTTTTCACCGGCATCTACACCATCATCGGCGGCCTGCGCGCGATTGTGTATACGGAAGCCTTCCAGACCATGATCCTGATCCTGGGTTCCTCGATCATCACCTGGCTGGGATTGCAGGAAGTGGGCGGCTGGCACCAGTTGCGGGAAACCGTGACGGCGGTGAGTCCGGATCACTTCAACATGTGGCGGCCCATGAACGATCCGGATTTCCCCTGGACGGGTCTGTTGATTGGCGGCTCCATCACCGGGATCTGGTACTGGTGTACAGACCAGTACATCGTTCAGCGCACCCTGGCCGCCCACAACATCACCATAGGCCGTCGCGGTGCAATTTTCGGCGCTTACCTGAAACTACTGCCAATCCTGATCTTCCTTGTCCCCGGCATCATCGCCCTGGCCCTAACAATTCAGGACCCCGCGACCTACCAGGTTGCCCAGGCTGACCGCGCCTTCCCCATGCTGGTGACCACGCTGCTGCCTACCGGACTGAAAGGCCTGGTGGCCGGCGGTCTGATGGCGGCGCTGATGAGTTCGCTCGCCTCCGTATTCAATTCCTGCTCCACCATTTTCACGATGGACATCTACAAAAAAATCAGGCCGGCACATACTGAACAGGACTTCATTCGCGTCGGCCGGATCGCGACGACGATCATTGTCATCCTCGGCATCATCTGGATACCCATCATGAGCCGGATTGGAGGCGGCGTCATGTACCAGTACCTGCAGAACGTGCAGTCCTATATAGCCCCGCCGGTGACCACCATATTCCTGCTGGGCATCCTGTGGAAGCGCGTCAATGCGCAGGCCGCCATCGTGACCCTGATGACGGGACTGGTGATGCTGATCCTGCGCCTGGGCAGTGAAATCCACTACCAGTCAGAGATCGCGGCTGGCGTTGATGTCCCGGGATTCCTGTATGCATTCGCTACCATCAACTTCGCGCACATGGCGATTTTCCTGTTCCTGTTTTCCGTGGCCCTGTGCATCTCTGTCACCCTGGCGACTGCACCGCCTGATTATTCCCGCATCAGAGGCCTGGCCTTTGGCACAATGACCACCGGGGAATGGCAACAGGAACGCGGTACACTGACACGCATGGATATTGCTTTCTCCGTGCTGCTTATCGGCCTGGTCATTGGCATCCTGGCTTTCTTCACCGGGTAAGGCGTGGTGTCGGATCTGACTGATCAAATCAGGGGCATCGTGCAGCAATGCAGCGACATGCCCGGGACGGAGCAGCAAGCTTTTGCCAGAAAGAAGTGCACGGCACTGCTCGCCGAGTTCGCCCTGAACCCGACCGGGGATGACCCGGATTCCCTGGCTGATCTGCCAGGCGACAATTTGCACGCGTCAGTGACGCAAGAACTCAGGGTCGTTTTCGAGGATTTTTCCAACCATCTCAGGCTGCTGCAAGCAGCGGGTCAGCCGCTGCCAGCCGAGCAACATACCAGGCTTGCCGGCGCCATCAGGTCACTGGTTAACACCGGTCATATCAACAGTGTCCTCGCTGAAAAATTCCGCATCCCAGCCAACCGCCAGTTTCTCGACAGGGCGTTGATCAATGCGGGCAGCGCCTGGCAAATGGCCATGGTGGCCAACTGGGTCCTGGATGCCAGGGGCATCGACACGTTGGCCAAAGGGGAATGGTGTTCGCTGGGGCTGGCATCGGACCTCGCGGAACTCATTGAATTGTTATCGGTATTCCTTCGCTTCGAACACCTGGATTCCCTGCGTGACTACCGCCGCCAGGCCATGCGCCATGTGCCGCGCCTCACCGATGATGAGTTCCAGGCCCTGCAGTCGGAGAACTGGCAGGACGTCATCGAGTCGCCCAGCGGCAGGAATCCGGCCCGGGACATCCCCCTGGTCACCCCGTTCGTCAAGCAAGGGGACATCGAGTACAGCCTGTACCGGCATTACATGATGCCGGACCTGTACGAGACGATGCGCGGGGCCGTACCTGCCACAAGCGATTCTTTCGAGCTCACCGGCGCCGACATCGACATCCTCTTCAGCCTGCCCCTGGTCATCCAGCAGGTAGAAGAAGAGCTGTTCAATCACGTCAAGGCAGCCATCGCCGGCATCATCATGCAGTGGGCAGCAGACTGTGGAAGCCGCCAGGACAACCCGGCTGTGGCCCTGCGCATCACCGAACGCTTATGGAATTATCGTCGCGCACCGGCCGCCAGTGATTGCAGCAACCCGGTGGAAAACCTGATCAAGGGATTCACTGCCACGATTCGCAACAGCTTCAGCCATTACACTGATATCAATATCGCCGCTTCACGCGGCGACAGGATAGACCCGTTCGATGTGGTGGAGAAATTCATTCTTTTTGCCTCTGTCTCCAACGGGCAGCTGGATAACCTCGCCGAAGCCCATCACGACTACTGCCAGGCGCAACCCAACCCGGCGCACTGGGATAACGAGCAGTTCTTCAGCCATTTTCTTGCTGCCAACAAACGCAACGATCTCTGCCATATCCAGGCCCATTTTCTTGTCGACAAGACCCGGGGCTGCCCCGCAATCCCCCAGATACCACGTTTTCACGGCATCGTGCTCGACCTTGTCCTGGCGTTCGTGTTGCGGGAATTCGGTGAAGCCAACCTGCGGCAGGCAGGGACCTGGTACCTGCGCGAGAAGACACCCATGCTTCACGGCTAAGCCCGCATGCGGGCTAAGTTTTTTAAGGGATCACCTGCTATTGTTGACAGTCTGTTTCTTCGACCCTCTTCAACCAGCCCAACCATGTATTCATTGCAGCAAATGGCGATATCTTAGTTTCCGACGGTTACGTCAATTCACGCGTGCCCCATCCTCTGCCAGCAAGGCCTCCAGTATCTAAGCGCCTACTGCCTAGAGATTTCCATCACCTTACGACCCAGGGAGTCCGACACGTACAGCGATCCGTTGCTGTCCAGTGCCAGGCCATGGGGGCGGCCTTCCACGGCAACCGAATCCACCACCAGGCCGTTCCTGAGAATATTGACGGCCCCGGCATTGACATCACTGACGTACACCGTGTCACTGGCATCCACTGCAATGCCGCCGCGTGAT
>JALRBG010000266.1 GCA_023257855.1 Pseudomonadales bacterium
CGCCACCCCGGGATTGTTCAGCTCTACGACGTCGTTTTCGACGATTCTGGCGCGGCGGTGTTGGTGCTGGAGTACGTGCCGGGTGTCACGCTCGATGAGTACGCCGATGGCAAGAAGCTGCCGTGGGGTGAGTGTGTCCGAATCGGGGCTGCGATATGTGATGCCCTCACCGTCGCGCACTCAGAGGGCGTGGTCCACCGTGATCTAAAGCCAACGAACGTCATCATCGAACCCGATGGCCGAGTCAGGGTTACGGACTTTGGCATTGCCCGGATCGCAAAAGGTCGGCAGTTCCTGCTGCTGGCAATGCTTGGCACGGCCGTTACCGTGATTTCGCTGCTGCTTGATAACGTTACCACGGTGGTGATTTTCGGCCCGCTGATCATCCTTATCTGCCGTTCCATGAATATCAGCCCGATTCCTTACCTCCTGGCCGCAGCCCTGCTGTCTGATACAGGTGGCGTGGCCACCCTGGTCGGCGACCCGCCCAACCTGATGATCGGCTCTGCCGCAGGCATCGGCTTCAACACGTTCTTCTATCACATGGGTGGTATCGTGTTCATCGCCTGGATGGCGACCTTGTTTGCGATGAAGGTCATTTTCAAAAAAGAGCTTTCCGTAAAGCCGCAACTGCAGGATTTCAGCCAGCGCGAGGAACTGCATGATCCGTATACCTGGAAAGTGTCCCTGATCGTCCTCGGCATCATGGTGATCGGCTTCATCATGCACAGGACCCTGCACTGGGAAGCCTGGTTTGTCGCCGGTATGGGCCTGACCCTCCTGGTCTTTTTCGGCAAGGAAGTGGACATGGATGAGCACTTTGCCGACGTCGAGCTGACTCTGCTCATGTTCTTCATGGCCCTGTTCATCATCGTGGGCGGCGTAGAGCACAGCCGCTTCCTGGAATACATTGGCCAGTTTATCCTGCCGTTCGTGCGTGAAGACCTGCTGACCGCCTGCATCCTGCTCATGTGGGTAGCGGCCTTCCTGTCGGCTTTCATCGACAATATCCCGTTCACTGCTGCCATGATCCCGATTATCCTCGGGCTCGAGGCACAGGGCGTGAACGTGAATGCCCTCTGGTGGGCACTGGCCGCCGGTGTGGGCATGGGTGGTAACGGCAGTCACCTGGGTTCGACCGCCAACGTATTTATCGTCACGATTTCCGAGAAACTGGCGAAGGACGAGGGCCGGCCGGAACTCGCCATTACCCCGGGCCTGTGGATAAGAAAGGGCTCGCCGGTGATGATCCTGACCCTGATCATCTGTTCAATCGTCATGGCGACGTTCTTCGACTTCTACTCCAATCCAGAAGCCAATATTGGCAACGAGCCTGGTGAAGTCATGGAACTGGCCGAGTAAACAAGCATGCACTGGGCCCGCCACTCAGGCGGGCCCAGTCATTTCTGGCCACTCCAATTTCCCAATTTTCCATTACACTGCACGCCAACCAGCCCTGACATCACGGAGCCGCCATTTTGGAGTTTCTGTCTGAATACGGCCTGTTCCTGGCCAAAACCATCACCATAGTCGCCGCCACCCTGATCGTGATGGCCGCCGCCGTAGCCAATGCCATGCGCCAGAAAAAAGAGGGCAAGGGCAATATCGTGGTCACTCATCTCAATGAGGAGTTTGACCAGTACCGTGACGAGATCCGCAAGGCGGTCGAGGACGAGGGTACGTTCAAGCAGGTAGCCAAGGCCGAGCGCAAGAAGCGCAAGCAGGAGCAGAAAGCGAAAAAGAAGGCCGGCGACACCGGTGATGAACGCAAACGCCTGTACGTTATCGATTTCAACGGTGATCCCAAGGCAAGCCAGACCGACGGTTTGCGTCATGCCATCACCGCCGTGCTGTCCATGGCCCGCAAAGGCAAGGATGAAGTCCTGTTGCGGCTCGAAAGCCCCGGTGGCATGGTGCACGCTTACGGCCTCGCAGCATCACAATTGCACCGCGTTCGCAGTCATGACATTCCGCTGACGATCTGCATTGACAAGGTGGCCGCCAGCGGCGGTTACATGATGGCCTGTGTCGGCAACACACTCGTGGCTGCGCCGTTCGCGTATATCGGTTCCATCGGCGTTCTGCTGCAGATGCCAAATTTCAATCGCCTCCTGAAGCAGAAGAATGTCGATTTTGAAATGGTCACAGCGGGCGAATACAAGCGCACCCTGACCATGTTCGGTGAAAATACTGAAAAAGGCCGGGCAAAAATCCAGGAAGAAATCCAGGAAGTGCATAACCTGTTCAAGGACTTCATCAGGGAGTCGCGCCCAGGCATGGATGTCGACAAGCTGGCTACCGGGGAAACCTGGCAGGGAACGCGTGCGAAGGAGCTTGGGCTGGTGGACGAGATCGGCACCAGTGACGAGCGCATCGTCAGCGCCTGTGCCGATGCCGATGTCTACCTGGTGGCCTGGGAAAAGAAAAGGAATATAGCCGACAAGCTGGGCAACGTGATGGAATCGGCGCTCGACAGCACGCTGCTGCGCTGGCTTGGACGCTCAAACAGCAAGGATGAACTTATCTCCTGACCCAGGGTGGGGGCTTCAGCGGCGCCGAAACAGGGGGGTGGGTTCAGTCACTGTGCTCTGGTAACCGGTATGGAAATCGCTGAAAGCGCTCAGGGCATCTTCCGTTTTTACCCCGTCACTCAATTCGAAACTGTCAAAGCCGCATTTCTGCATGTAGTACAGCTGGTCGCGCAGCACATCACCGACAGCGCGCAATTCACCCTTGAAATTCAACCTGGTCCTGAGGATGGCTGCTGACGAATAGGCGCGTCCATCCCTGAAGCTTGGAAACTTGAGGGCGATCAACGGCAGGGAAGCTACATCATCAGCGAGACTGTAGGGATCGTCCTCGCTGTCCAGCCATACACCGATAGTCTTGTCGCAGCCCGTCAGCGTGTCCTTTTCCGCCAGCCACATGGCCAGCGGCACGATGACATTCGATACGGTGTCAGTGCCTTCGACCTTGTCCAGGCCGGCATCCATGTCCACCAGCTGCCAGTCGTTGGCTGCAACCTGCCCGTTTTTAATCAGCGTTGGCATAGACGCGCTCCTTGTAGGGTTCGATGCCGATGCGGTTGTACGTGGCCAGGAAATTTTCGCCTTCCTGGCGGTGTTCCATGTACACATCGACGATCTTGGCAATGACATCCGGCATGGCTTCCTGCGCAAAAGAGGGCCCAAGTACCGAGCCCAGGGCGGCATTACGGTCGGCGGAACCACCAAGGGTCACCTGGTAGAATTCCTCGCCTTTCTTGTCCACGCCAAGAATGCCGATATTACCGACATGGTGGTGGCCGCAGGCATTCATGCAGCCGGATATATTCAGCGTGAGGTCGCCGATGGCTTTCTGCGTGTCGTAGTCCTCGAAGCGGCGCTGGATGGCTTCGGCGATGGGGATCGACTTGGCGTTGGCAAGTGAACAGTAATCGCCACCCGGACAGCAGACGATATCGTTGATGAGGCCGAGGTACGGTGTTGCCAGGGATTCGGTCATACAGGCCCGGTACATCTCGTACAGGTCCTTCAGACGGACATCCGCAAGCACCACGTTCTGTTCGTGGGTGACCCGAACTTCGCCGAAGCTGAAGCGGTCTGCAAGGTCGGCGATGAAATCCATCTGCCGGTCGGTGACGTCACCAGGTGCAACACCGGTTTCCTTGAGGCAAAGAGTCACGATGCGATAACCGGGCTTCTTGTGAGCGGCCACATTGCGTTCCAGCCAGTGACTGAACATGACATCCTTGCCGGCTTCCGCCTCGATGGCGGCATCGGTGTCTGGCAGCGTTTCATAGGCGGGGTCGGTGAAAAAGGCTTTGCAGCGATCCACTTCTTCCTGCGTCAGCGTGCCGGGGCCGTCCTTGTCGTGCTGCCATTCGGCTTCCACCCGCCTGCGGTATTCTTCAGGCCCGATTTCCTTCATCAGGATCTTGATGCGGGCCTTGTACTTGTTGTCCCGGCGGCCATAGCGGTTGTATACGCGCATGATGGCGTCGAGATAGGTGAGCAGGTGCTGCCACGGCAGGAAGTCGCAGATTTCGGCACCGATAACGGGTGTGCGGCCGAGGCCGCCGCCGACAAGCACCTGGAAACCAACTTCACCCTGGTCGTTCTTTTTCAGGTACAGGCCGATATCGTGGACCTGGGTAGCGGCCTGGTCGTGGACAGTGCCGCAGACGGCGATCTTGAACTTGCGCGGCAGGTAGGCGAATTCGGGGTGGAAGGTCGACCACTGGCGGATGATTTCGCACCAGGGACGGGAATCCTCGATTTCGTCAGGGGCCACGCCGGCAAACTGGTCGGTCGTGGTATTGCGGATACAGTTTCCGCTGGTCTGGATGGCATGCATTTCCACTTGCGCGAGTTCTGCCAGCAGGTCGGGCACCTGTTCGAGCTGCGGCCAGTTGTACTGGATGTTCTGGCGGGTGGAGAAATGGGCATAACCTTTGTCGTAATCGCGGGCAATGGAAGCCAGCTTGCGCAGCTGTCGTGAAGACAGGAGCCCATAGGGAATGGCGACCCGCAGCATGTGCGCCAGGCGCTGCATGTAGAGGCCGTTCTGCAGCCTGAGCGGCAGGAATTGCTCGTTGGTCAGGTCGCCAGCCAGGAAGCGCCTGGTCTGGTCACGAAACTGGGTGATGCGGTCCTGCAACATCTGGTTGTCGTACTGATCGTAAATATACATTCACTGAATCCGGTGAAGTCTGTGGGGCCCGTTGACATGCTAAAACCGGTTCGCAGGGCAGGGATTTCAAGGTGGGCGATGATACTACGAGGTTTCTTTGAGTGCCATGGGCAACCCCATGATTCCCCTGAATAAACTTACTCATTGTATGGTCTTGCTTTGATTTATCCGGGGACTTGGTCGACAATGCACCGCGACATTGAATCCGCGACGCCCCGCCACCATATAGACGGGTGAACAGCAACAAAACCTATGCCGGTATTCCGGCCCATTCACCATAACCTGGACGCTGCAATCCATGATCGAAATCACTGAATCCGGACAAACCTATCTCAAGCAACTGCTCGACAAGCAGGACTGCGAGGGGATCGCCATTCGTGTTTTTGTCCTCGATGGCGGCACGCCCAAGGCTGAGACCTGCATCGCCTTCTGCCGCCCCGGTGAGGAGCAGGCGGACGATGAGGTGCATGAGTACAACGGCTTCCGCGCCTTCATCGAGAAAAAGAGCAAGCAGTACCTGGAGGAGGCCAAGGTGGATTTCGCCAAGGACAGCATGGGCGGCCAGCTCACCATCCGCGCGCCGAATTCCCGCATGCCCCGAATTACCGAGGACAGTTCGCTTGAGGATCGCATCAATTACATCCTGTACAACGAGATCAATCCGGGCCTTGCCGCTCACGGTGGATTCATCAGCCTGGAAGAGGTCACCAGGGACGGTATTGTCGTGTTGCGCTTTGGCGGCGGTTGCCAGGGCTGCGGCATGGTGGATGTCACGCTGAAGGAAGGCGTCGAGGCCACACTGATGGCCCAGCTGCCTCAAATCAAGGAAATCCGTGACGTCACGGATCACAGCTACCAGGAAAACGCGTACTACAAGTAATTATGTCATCTGTCACAGGCATCATAGGGGGCAGCGGTTTCTACTCCGTGGAGGGCTCGAGCGGGCCCGAAGTGACAAATATCGTTACTCCCTACAGTGACAAGCCTGTGCCGGTTTACCGCTCTCTTGTCGCCGGCAAACCGGTCGCCTTCCTGCCGCGTCACGGCATTGAGCACGGCGTCCCGCCTCACCGGGTCAATTACCGCGCCAACGTTTGGGCCCTGCGGAAAAGCGGGGTAAATGCCATCATTGCAATCAATGTTGTCGGTGGTATTCGCACCGGGCTGGAGCCGGGCGCACTGGTTGTCCCTGACCAGTTGATCGACTACACCTGGGGACGCGCACACACTTACTTCGACGTACTGGAAGATGCCGGCAATCATGTCGACTTTACCTGGCCCTATGATCAGGGCCTGCGGCAGGCATTGCTGGACAGTGCGCATGAACTTGATATTGCCTGTATCGATGGGGGCGTTTATGGCTGCACCCAGGGTCCTCGACTGGAGACTGCTGCAGAGATACAGAAATTGCGACAGGATGGCTGCGACATTGTCGGCATGACCAGCATGCCCGAAGCGGCCCTGGCCAGGGAGCTGACTATTCCTTATGCGAGTATCGCCCTGGTAGTCAATCTTGCGGCAGGTCTTGCGCAGGATGCCATTTCTTTTGCTGATATTGCCGCATCGCTCGATGACGGCATCGAAGTGATTCGCCGCCTGCTGCCAGGCACCATCGCAAAACTGCCCTGAGGCAGTTCACTCAAAGGTAAATTCAACCGGCTGCGGTAATTCGTAGGGGCGGATCTGCACCAGCATGCCTATATCTGGATGATCAAGATAGTGCAGTTCGTTGCTGATCATGGGCCGGACCTGGTCCATGTAGCCTAACCGTGCGACGGGCAGGTCCAGCGTCAGCGTGCTTTCACCCGGCCGGAAAGGGGGGGCAGGCAGTTTCCAGGGTGTCGCTCCAGCATTGACTGCAGGGAAGGCGGAAAATGCGGCCATCCAGAGATTGGTTTCCACGTCCACGCGGTTGACGTTGAAGCTGAACCGCAGGCTGCCTTCGAGCTCATGGTGCAGGCCATACTGGTCGCCGCCGGCGACGAAGATGGCCGTGGCCTGGACGCGGTTCAGCACCGGCTGGCGCCAGACCGCGTGGTAAAGCAGCCGATGTTCCGGAGAATTGGCGATGCGCTGGTTGTAGCGGCTGAATGTCGATGCGTCACTGCCAAGCGCAATATAGGGGTCGCGGCGAAAATCCCTCATCCTGAACCCGCTGGCCGCGGGTGCGGGCTCAGGGCCAATCATTAAGGGTTCTTCAACGAGTTCGGCAAGCAGGCCAAATTCGGCCGGGAAGAATGCGTCGAGAGGCGCCTTGTCGATTTCATCCTGCCCCTTATCAAAATCCACCAGAAAACTGCTGACAGCCGGCTCCAGTTGCAGGATGGGCTGTGGATACGCCAGGGGTGTTTTATCTGGAATGACCAGTTCGCTACTGGTGTCGGCACCTTCATTGCTGAATATGCTGACTTCGATTTCATACCAGCGATTGCCGTCGTAACTGAAGGTCTGGGCCATGGCAGCCGGCGCGGCCAGGCAGGCAGTCAACAGCAGCAGGCTCTGATAGAAGGCATTCGACATGGCGTCAGGCTACCTGAAGCGTCGAGGGAGTTAAAGCGCCAAGCAGGGTGCGCACAAATTCCAGGCGTTCACGGGTGTCGGCCAGTTCATGGCGGAATTTCAGCTCCGTGGCGCCACCAAGCGAAAACACCTGCGGCGAGTCCTGCACCAGC
This sequence comes from Pseudomonadales bacterium, assembly GCA_023257855.1. Lineage (GTDB taxonomy): Bacteria > Pseudomonadota > Gammaproteobacteria > Pseudomonadales > Pseudohongiellaceae > Eutrophocola. The sequence continues at coordinate 7,365 of JALRBG010000266.1, forward strand.
TTCACCACTGAATACGGTTCGACAGCGGTATCAGTCTCGAACAGCACCTTGCCGAAACGTGCATTGGCTTCCACCTTCCTGATGCCAAGCCCCTGTGCCAGCAGCTTCAGATGCGTCACCTCGAACAGCAGCTTGGTGGCTTCGGGCAACAGGCCGAACCGGTCTATCATTTCCACCTTCAGGTCATCCAGTTCGTTGCCGCTGCCGGCGTTGGCAATGCGCTTGTACATCATCAGGCGCGTGTGCACATCCGGCAGGTAGTCCTCGCGGATGAGGGCAGGTACGTGCAGATTGATCTCCGAACCGGTATGGATGGGGCGATTCAGGTCAGGGTGCTTGCCTTGTTTCATCAACTTGACGGTATGCTCGAGCATTTCGCTGTAAAGGGTAAAGCCGATAGTCTGTATATGTCCGCTCTGCTCATCGCCAAGCAATTCACCTGCTCCGCGAATTTCCAGGTCATGGCTGGCCAGTACGAAACCGGCGCCGAGGGTATCCGCCGCCCCGATGGCATCGATACGCTTGAGTGCGTCCGGGCTCATGGCTTTCGGGTTCGGCGTCAACAGGTAGGCGTAGGCCTGGTGATGTGAACGCCCGACACGCCCACGCAGCTGGTGCAGCTGGGCAAGGCCGAACTTGTCCGCGCGTTCTACTATTATTGTATTGGCGGTGGGAATGTCGATGCCGGTTTCGATGATCGTGGAGCAGACCAGTACGTTGTAGCGACGGTGATAAAAGTCCGACATGACCTTTTCCAGCCGGCTCTCCCGCAATTGGCCATGGCCGACGCATACCCGTGCCTCGGGCACCAGCTTGCGGATTTCATCTGCGGCAGTCTCGATGGTCTTCACCTCGTTGTGCAGGTAGAAGACCTGGCCGCCACGCAGCAGTTCGCGCTGGATGGCTTCCCTTATCAGGGCCGGGGAAGACTGCCTGACAAAGGTCTTGATCGACAGGCGGCGGGCAGGGGGCGTGGCGATGATGGACAGGTCGCGGATGCCTGACATCGCCATATTGAGCGTACGCGGTATGGGAGTGGCCGTCAGTGTCAGGATGTCGACGTTGGCACGCAGCGATTTCAGGCTCTCTTTCTGGCGCACGCCGAAGCGGTGTTCCTCGTCGATGATGAGCAGGCCGAGGTTCTTGTACTTCACGTCCGCCTGCAGCAGTTTATGCGTACCGATCACGATATCGATGTTGCCGGCTGCAAGCTGTTCCATGTTGATGTTGTGCTGCTTGCCGGACACGAAGCGGGACATGAGGGCAATATTCACCGGCCAGTCGGCGAAGCGATCCTTGAAATTGTCATAGTGCTGCTGGGCAAGCAGCGTGGTCGGGACAAGGATGGCCACCTGGGTGTTATTGCTGACCGCAATGAAGGCGGCGCGCAGGGCTACTTCAGTCTTGCCAAAACCGACATCCCCGCATACCAGCCGGTCCATGGCCCTTTCCTGCTGCAGGTCGGCGAGCACCGCCTTGATGGTTTCCTCCTGGTCCTCGGTTTCCTCGAACGGGAAATCCTTCACGAACAGGCGGTAATCGTCTTCCGGCAGCCTGAACCGGATGCCTTTCTGGGCTTCCCGGCGGGCATAGACATCCAGCAGTTCGGCGGCAACGTCAATGACCTTTTCCGCTGCCTTGCGCTTCGCCTTTTCCCACTGGTCGCTGCCAAGCCTGTTCAGCGGTGCATGGTCAGCATCGGCACCGCTATAGCGATTGATCAGGTGCAGGGAGGAGACGGGTACGTACAACTTGGCCGCATCGGCATATTCGAGCACCAGTCCCAGGCGTAGGTGTCGCCGTCCGGCACCGGGATGGCGCGCCAGCGCTCATC
>JALRBG010000195.1 GCA_023257855.1 Pseudomonadales bacterium
AATCCCCTGAAGTCAGGCGTCACCGCCTGCACGGATATCGTTGCCGGCACCCTGGACACCCTACTCGGCAAGGCTGCCGGCAATCCTGCCAGCGTTGAGCCCGGTGCATATCATTTCCTCACTCTCAACGGACTGCTGGTCATGCACTGGCTTGGCATGCAGTTGTATGCCGCTGCCGGTGAAGCCACGCCTTACCAGCAGCGATTGCGCGAAGCCCTGTCACTGGCGGCCACGGGATTGGCGGAAGCCGCTGCTTCGCTGGCGCGGCGGGCCCTGCAACCGGGCACGGACCTGCGCCTGTAGCCGGCCAAATTCCATTTGATTCTGGCCCCGGCTTTCGCTACTTTAAACGCCCTTCGTCTTTAATTAGAACCCAAATCAATAATACGAAAGCATTACCAATTTCCATCAGGGAGATCCCAGTATGAAAGAATACCAACTGTTTATTGACGGCAAGTACACGTCATCCAAGTCGGGGAAATACAGCGACGATATGAACCCCGCCAATAACGAGGTATACGCCAAGGTACAGAACGCCCAGAAAGAAGACCTGGAATCAGTACTGGCTTCTTCCCAGAAGGCCTTTGCAACCTGGAAGGAAATGCCGCCTTCCGCACGTGAGAAACTCTTTCTCGACGCCGCCGACCTGATGGAAGAACGTGCTGCTGAACTGCGTGACGTCCTTATCGACGAAGCCGGCTCCACCATGCTGAAGGCCGGTTATGAAACCCACCATACGCCCGATTTCCTGCGCTCCATGGCTGGCGAATGCCGTCGCATCAAGGGGGAAACCTATGCCTCCAACTACCCGGGTGTGAAATCCTTTTGCATCCGTCGTCCGCTGGGCGTGACCGTAGCCATCGCTCCGTTCAACTTCCCGCTGCTGCTGGGTGTGCGCAAGATCGGCTTCTCGCTGGCCGCCGGCAACACCATGGTGCTCAAGCCCTCGGAAATGACTCCCGTCATCGGCCTGAAACTGGGTGAACTGTTTGCCGATGCCGGTTTCCCGCCGGGCGTGCTGAACGTGATCCCGGCCCAGGGTGCCGAGCTCGGCGACGGCCTGATCACCGACAAGCGCGTGAAGTTCATCACCTTTACCGGCTCGAGCCGCGTCGGTTGGCAAGTTGGCGCCACTGCGGCCGCCGCCGGCAAGCGTTTTGCCCTGGAAATGGGCGGCAAGAACCCGATCATCGTGCTCAATGACGCCGATGTGGATTACGCTGTCGATACCGCGGCATTCTCCAACTTCATGCACCAGGGCCAGATTTGCATGACCGGCTCACGAGTGATCGTTGAAGAAGGTGTATACGACGAATTCGTGGAAAAACTGGCGAAGAAAGTGCAAAAAATTCCGTATGGCGCAGATCCGCGTACGCCCGGCCTCATCGTCGGCCCGCTGATCCGCACCACGCAGCCGGCCTTCATCAAGGAGCATCTGACTGCCGCTGTCGATGCCGGTGCCAAACTGGTTGTCGGTGGCGATTACGAAGGCAATGTGTTCCAGCCCAGCGTCTGTGCTGACGTGACTTCCAGCATGAGCCTGTTCAAGACCGAAGTGTTCGGTCCGCTGGCCGCTGTTATCAAGGCCAAGGACCATGTCGATGCCGTGCGCCTGGCCAACGACGTCGATTACGGCCTGTCCTCCGCTGTCATCACCAATGACATGCAGAAGATCTGGTACTGCATCGAAAACCTGGAAACCGGCATGGTGCATATCAATGGCCCGTCTGTGCGTGACGAACCGGTCATCCCGTTCGGCGGCGTGAAGAACTCCTCTTACGGTCGCGAAGGCGGGCATTTCTCGATCGATGAGTGTACCGAGCTCAAATGGGTAACCATGCAAACGGGGCAAAACAAGTATCCGTTCTAACGACCTGTACAATAATAAAAGGGCCTTCAGGCCCTTTTTTTGTACCAGGACTAAAACCCGGCGCGGGCGCCTGGCTGGCGCACGCGGTCGATGACCAGCGTCCTGTCCCGCGCCGTCGTGATGGCGCTCAGCAACATGGCATGTTCACCGTTTTTGGCAGGCCACCCCTCGAGTGTCACCACCTCGCCCACACTGGCAATATCCCTGGCGATGCCCATGCGATCCCAGCGCCCCGGCGACATGCTTTCGACAGACCAGAGTTCAATGCTGCCATCCGCATTGATCACCTCCAGCTCCATCATGATGTGCGGCTGCCTGAACTCGAAGTGCGTCAGTACGCCCGAGATGTCGATACGGTTATCGATACTATAAATGGCAAAGGAATGGTGGGCAGAAACAGCCATGCTGAACAGTAGCGATGCCAGCAGGCAGGGCAGCCATGATTTTTTCATCGTCATCTCCGCTTATCCTGTACACTTCACATTCACTAGAACGCTTCACGCTGTATTCCGTTGACTGCAAATGACCGCCTGGTTTCAAAAACGATTCGCCCCCGCTGACG
>JALRBG010000226.1 GCA_023257855.1 Pseudomonadales bacterium
CAGGTCAAGTTAGGTGTGGAGGCAGCCGGCCATTACCACCGTCCGGTGCTCGATCATCGCTGGCCCGATGGGTGGGAAGCGTTGGAGCTCAACCCAGCCCAGGTCGCTGAGCAACGGCGCGTGCAGGGCCGGCGCCGGATCAAGACCGACGCGATCGACCTCGAAGCGATCACCGAGCTGGTACTGGCCGGATACGGGCGCCCGCTGACCGATCGCGATGTCGTCATCGGTGAGGTGAGCGCTTGGGCCTCGCATCGGCGTCGCCGGGTCGCCACGCGTACCGCAACGAAGAACCAGCTGCTCGGCCAGCTGGACCGGGCGTTTCCCGGACTGACCCTGGCGCTGCCCGATGTACTGGGTACCAAGATTGGCCGGTTGGTCGCCGCCGAGTTCGCCGACCCGGCCCGCCGAATCCTACCTGCTGCGGGCCCACGAACGGGAAACGGGCAAACTGCTCCTGCCGGCGCCGCGCTTCTTCCGGGTCGGTCGGCTGACCGAAGCTGACAACGATCTCCGGCAATGCACCGGCGACCGGGGCGCCGCGGCCGACGCTGACAAAACTCGGGTCCGGGACCTGTTGTGCTACGACGGGAACCGCGAACAGAACGGCGGCAATAAGGGAGATTTTCGTAATACAGGATCGTTTGTTGCTGTTCATGGACTACACCTACTCTATTCTGTGGTATCAACAGATGCCTGCACCCAATCCCGCATCAGGTTCTTGATCTGTGTCTGGTATTTCACGCCGTGCAGCTTGCACTTGCTGCGAAACGCCTGCAGCAGGTGTTCCGGCATCTTGATGCTGATGAGCTTCGATTTTTCATCGCCCTGGCTTGCCTGGTACAGCAATCGGTAGCTTTCCAGGAAATCGGCAATTTCATCCGTGGACATCTTTTTACACTGTTCCAGATATTCCGGCGAGATATATTGCACGGCTTTCATAACAGCTCCTTCAACGCCTTGATATCGACTTCATCCTGGGGCCTGCCGGTCCCGGTTTTCATGCGAATCAGTTCCGGAATGGCGGCGACTCTCACTTTCCGTGACGCGATGGTCTTGGTGACCGTCTTCAGGCCACTGGCATCCTCCGTGATCAGGATATCCACCACTTCCCCTGCCTTGTCCGGGTTTACAAAGGACCATGCCTTCATGTTCCGGTTGCGAATGTACTCTTCCCGGTAGGTAAATACATCGTCCGCCGTCACTGGCAGAAGGCTTTTCAGGCCAAGGCCGTTCAGGGCTTTTTCCGTTTTCCTGAATTCACCCTTGTTGATGCGAATGGCCAGGTCCACGTCCACGGTGCCCCGCACCACGCCATGCAGAGCGACCGCATAGCCACCGACCAGGGCATAGCGGATGCGGTTATTGTCCAGGGCCTCGATCAGTTGTAGCAGAAACATGTTAAAAGTATATACCAGTATATACTTTATCGCCAGTACGTTCTTACTCCTGGAGCGCTATTTCAGTGCCGCCAGAGTCATACGTGCTTCCTTGTTGGGATCGTTGTTCACCCGCACGGTATCGCCAAACATCATGGTGGGATACTCGTTCGGATTGAACGCCGGCCAGTGCGGCATGTCGGCATGGTCGGGATTACCGGTGCGGGCAAAGGCGGCCCACGCGGCACTCATGACGTGGCCAAGCTGGTAGCGCTCCTGCGCCGAGCCGGTCATGGATGCACCGGTATCCATGTTGTAGAACACGAAGGGGATATCCAGCGTGTGATACGAGCCCATACGATTGTTGTGCACGGGGGAATACCAGTCGAAAAAATAGAGATAGGCCGGTGCCGCGCCCTGTTCATACTTGAGCCGGCTTGCGAGCTGGGCGTCCCAGCGGCGAGTGTTGTCGGATTCCGCGGTCAGCCACAGCATCTGGTTGCGCATGGTCGGATGCAGTTTCCTGAACAGCGCGACCAGTTCGCGACCCTTCACGGCATCGCCCGCGGCCAGCCGCGTGGTGAAATTGTTCAGCATGTCGGCATCCGACAACTCGTAAGGCGGCGGCCCGATCCAGCCATTTTCCGTTTCCGTGGAACCCACCAGCAACGGCACGTTAGCGGAGTACGACGGCGCGGTCGGGTCCCACTGGTCGCGCGGCAGGATATTGCCGTCGATCACAGGGCCCATGCCGAGATCGCGAATGGCCGGCTCGCTGTAATAGGCGTCCTGGATCTGCTGGGTGGAGAGTGCGTGCAGGCGGTCGAGCTGGTTGTTGCGGATGCCCAGCTTGCCGAGGAAGCGTTCGGCACCCTCGTTGGCCACATCGGCACTGATGCCGGTGATTGCCACGCCGCTCTGCGAGATGCAGCGGTGGAACAGTCCCTCGGCAGACGGCATGGCCATCAGCGTGGTGGTCTTGCGCCCGCCCCCGGACTGGCCAAACACGGTGACCCGGTCCGGGTCACCGCCGAAGTTGGCGATGTTGTCCTGTATCCACTGCAGGGTCGCGACGATGTCCTGCATGCCGACGTTGGGCGCCTGCGCCCACTTTTCCCCGCCGATATCGGCCAGGTGCAGGAAACCGAAGATGTTCAGGCGATGGTTCACCGAGACCACCACCACGTCTTCCTTCTTGGCCAGGTTGGTGCCGTCGTACAACAGGTAATTACCCGCCCCGGCGGAGAAGCCGCCCCCGTGCAGCCACACCATCACCGGGCGCGCGGCATTGTCCACGCCGGGCGTGAAGATATTCACGTTGAGGCAGTCCTCGCCGGTCGGGCTGAGGCGGTTCAACGCGGTCACCACGGGTGCCGGTTCTTCCGCGCCAGGTGCCACGGGGGCATTCAGGGCGATCTGGAAATGATCGTTCACACCGGACCAGGATGCCGGTGGCTGCGGCGGCAGGAAGCGGTTGGCACCGGCAGTGGACGCTCCGTAGGGCACCCCCCAGAACTGGTGCACGCCATCCTTTATCAGGCCTCTCACCCTGCCGTATTGTGTTTGCGCCGTGGCGCCCACCGTGGCCAGACGCATATCCTGCGCCAGACCCGGCAAAGCCAGCCCGGCGGTGGTCAGCGCCCCGGCCTGCATGAAGCGGCGGCGGTTAAGCAGCGTGTGTGGAAAGGTGTTACTGGTCTTCATGACATCCCCCGACATCCCCGAATAAAGAGAGGACAAGTAAACGCCAAACCGCGGCAAGAAGCAAAGGGGCGTAGGCATAGCTGACCCACTTATTGCTCCAGTTAACGGTTGAAGTAATGACCGCCATTTTCCGGCTGTCCTGTCCCCGGCTTCTCGTGGGTCAGGGAAGGGACATTCCCCGCTCGAAGCCGCCGCCAAGCCTGCC
>JALRBG010000282.1 GCA_023257855.1 Pseudomonadales bacterium
GAAAAAGCATAAAACACGAGGTTTATTTAAACCTTTTGGGTCTATTTTTGCGCATTCAACCCATGAAGATAACTTCTTTTTAATATTTCATAATTTCTGCAACAGTAGCAAATTTCTATAAAACTTTTTTATTCTCACATCTACCATCAAATTTAGCAAGCACTTAGGTTAAAAATATCTTGACTCATGCTAGGCCAGAAAGCATTGAAATACAATGGATTATGAAGAGTCTCTCGAAAAGGCCTGAGGTTTTATTGGCGCTAAGCAGGGCTTTGGAAATGGCGATATGGCGGGTAATTCAAGTGCATAACAAAGCCCGGTCTCAGAGGCCCGGCGCCAAAAAAGCGGCCAGATCTTCCGTTTCCACGGTAGCGCTGACGAAGGCCTTGCCAAGCTGCTCCAGCAGGATGAGCTTGATCCTGCCGGAGTCGGCTTTCTTGTCCCGGCTCATGAGCGAAATGAAGGTGTCGGCATCGATTGTGTCAGGCGGGATGACCGGCAGGCCGGCACGACCGATCAGGGTACGCACGTACTCCGCATCGGCCTGGCTGAGCAGGCCCTGCCGCTGCGAGTAGGCAGCCGCCATAACCATGCCGGTGGCTACTGCTTCGCCGTGCAGCCAGTTGCCATACCCCATGGCGGTTTCGATAGCGTGGCCGAACGTATGCCCCAGGTTCAGGATCGCGCGAATGCCCCCCTCCCGCTCATCCATGGCGACGATAGCGGCCTTTTCTTCGCAGCTGACCCGGATGGCGTGCGCCAGCGCCTGGCGGTCCCGGGCCAGCAGGCTGTCCAGGTTGGCGTCCAGCCAGTGGAGAAATTCACGGTTGTTGATCAGGCCGTACTTGATGACTTCCGCCAGCCCGGCCTTGAGTTCGCGGTCGGGCAGCGTGTCCAGGGTTGCGCAGTCGGCCAGCACGCATTTCGGCTGGTAGAAGGCGCCCACCATGTTCTTGCCCTGCGGCCGGTTCACACCGGTCTTGCCGCCGACAGATGAATCCACCTGTGACAACAGTGTGGTAGGTATCTGGATGAAGTCGATCCCGCGCTGGTAGGTAGCCGCCGCAAAGCCCACCATGTCACCAACCACGCCGCCGCCAAGTGCGATCAGCGTGGCCGACCTGCCGAAGTTTGCGCCAAGCAGGTGGTCGTATAGGGTGCTCACGGTGTCGAGCGTCTTGAATTCCTCGCCATCGGGAAAGATGAATTGCGTGGTGTCGAAACCGGCCAGGGCCTGGCAAACCGTATCCAGGTATAGCGGCGCCACGGTGTCATTGCTGACCACGCAAACCTGGCGGCCGCGAATGTGCGGCCTGAGCAGGCCGGCATCCCTGAGCAAGCCCGTGCCGATATGAATCGGGTAGCTCCTGACCCCGAGGTCTACCTCGACCAGCTGCCTGGTGTCGTCGGTATGGTCAGAGCTCATGGACTTCATCACCGAACAACTGCTTGACGATGTCACTGCTGACAGACTTCGGGCTGCGACGGTTGGTCATCACGACGTAATCGGCTATTTCACGATACAGCGGGTCACGGATTTCCATCAGCTCCTTGAGCTTGCCTTTGATATCGGTCACGTTCTGGATCAGCGGCCGGCGCGAGTCATTCTTGGTGCGCTCGACCTGCTGCCCGATGGTAGCCATGAGATAGACCACTGTACCGCGGCTGTGCAGGTATTTGCGATTTTCAGGCGACAGGACCGCCCCGCCGCCGGTCGCCAGTACGATACCCTTGCGGCTTGTCAGTTCTTCGATAATCTTTTTTTCGCGCTGGCGAAAACCGGCCTCGCCCTCAACGTCGAAGATCCAGGAAATGTTGGCACCTGTGCGATCCTCGATTTCCTGGTCGGAGTCGATAAACTCCTTCTTCAGTTCGCGCGCGAGCTGGCGCCCGATGGTGGTCTTGCCTGCACCCATCGGTCCAATCAGGAAAATATTGTCCAGTGTTTGTTTCATAGCCTGCGGATTAAAACGGAATTTGCGGCAAATGCCAAAATAAAAATTCCGGCATACCGCTTGCACGATAGCCGTAATTTGTTCCCGATACGGGAAATGTTATTAAATGAAGTCGTTGATAATGGACGGCGTGATGAAGATCAGCAGTTCCGTCTTGGTATTGGAATTCTCTATGCGCTTGAACAGGTTGCGGACGTAGGGGATGTCACCCAGCAGCGGTGTTTTCGAAATCGTGGTGGTGACTTTCTCGCGGAACACTCCGGCAAGCACGATGGTATCGCCGTCATTGACCAGTGAGCTGGTATTCACCACGTTGGTGGATATGGACGTCACTGCACCGACTCCCGGCACCACGGAATCCTGGTTGATGGTGAGCAGCATGTTAATGCGACCATCAGGCGTGATCTGCGGTGTCACTTCCAGTGCCAGCACGGCAGCGATGAATTCCACCGCTGTACCACCGGCAGTACCGCCAGCATGTGACTGGTTGGAAATCTGCAGACCAGATTCGATATGTGCCTGTTGCTGGTCCTGTGTCGTTACTTTCGGCTGGGCAATCATTTCGCCGATGCCCCGCTTGCTTCCAGCGCAGACAGCTCAAGTTCCAGCAGGCCTTTGCTGCCGGCATATCGCAGGGCAATGGATGAGGGCGATTGAACACCCATGTCGACAACCAGCGCATCAGGGAAGAATGGTCCCGCAAGGGCAGTAGTCGCCTGCGCTTGCGCCAAAGTCTGACCACCGGCCATCAACAGGTAAGCAAAAAGGGTTTACAATGGTGAGTCATTCTGCGGCCTCGGGACTGCCTTTCTTAGATATCCCATGATGAACAAAGCGAAAACGATAGGTACTTGCCTGCTCTGGGGCGGCTTTGCCGGTGCCCTGGGCATGGTCATGGTCATGACCAGCATGTTTCTGTACATATCACCCAAACTGCCTGACCGGGAAACCTACACCAACCTGCGCCTGGAAAACCCCCTGCGCATCTATTCCGCCGATAACAAGCTGATCGCCGAATTCGGCAGCCGCCGCAGCACACCCATCAAATATGCGGATATCCCGCCGCTGGTCACCAATGCCCTTGTGTCGACCGAGGACAAGCGCTTCTACAACCACAAGGGTGTGGATCCCCTGGGCCTAGTTCGCTCCGTGGCGGGCATTTTCCTTGGCAAGGACTGGGGCGGCGGCAGCACGATCACCATGCAGGTGGCCAAGAACTTCTTCTTCGAGGGCGAGGCGGCGGAAACACGCAAGTTCAAGGAGATTTTGCTGGCCCTTAAAATGGAGCGCGAGCTGACGAAGGAGGAAATCCTCGAGCTCTACCTGAACAAGACCTTCTTCGGCATATCGGCATACGGTATTGCCGCTGCGGCCGAGCAGTATTACGACAAGACGGTAAGCGAACTCACGCTTGCCGAGGCTGCGAGCATGATCGGCCTGCTGCCCAGGCCCAATGCCTACAACCCCCTGGCATCGGAAAAAGCAGCCCTTTCCGTGCGCCGGCGCGTACTCGGTCGCATGCTGGACCAAGGCATGATTTCCCGCAGCGACTATGATACTGCTACTAATGCATCCATCACTGCCTTTCGCCATGGGCGTCAGTCCGAACTTACTGCCCCTTATGTCGCCGAGATGGTCCGCCAGGAAATGGTAAACCGTTATGGTGACCTTGCCCTCACCGACGGCTTTGAGGTCTACACCACCATCGACAGTCGCATGCAGACAGAGGCGGTCCGGGCTTTTCGCCAGGGCCTAGAGTCCTACGATCGCCGCCATGGCTACAGGGGTAGGGAGAATCATTTACGCACAAATTACGACGGGGCCACCGAACGCTGGATGAACGTTCTTCAGCGAACCTCCATTATCGCTTTCCAGGAGCCAGCCTTTGTACAATCCGTAGATGAGCGCTCGTTCATCGCCCTGATGCGCAGCGGCGAAACAGTTACCGTGGACTGGGAAGGCATCCGTTGGGCCAAGCGTTTCATTACGACAAACACCTGGGGTTCCTCACCCCGCTCTGCCTTCGAGGTTGTTGAACCTGGCGATCTCATTCGACTTAAACGGGATAATGAAGGTAACTGGATGCTGGGACAGATTCCTGCCGTAAACGGCGGCCTAGTGGCCATGGACCCCAATACCGGCGCCATACTTTCCTTGGTCGGTGGTTATGATTTCAATGACACGCGCAACAACGGCCAGTTCAATCGGGTCACCCTAGCCGAGCGCCAGCCCGGCTCCAATTTCAAACCCTTCCTGTATTCCGCTGCTCTCGAAAACGGCTATACAGCCGCATCCCTTATCAACGATGCACCTCTGGCCCGCAGCGATTACCGCCCCGAAAACTTTGGTGGTGAATTCATGGGGCCAATCCGGCTTTCCTACGCTCTCACCAACTCGAAAAACCTAGTATCCTTGCGTCTTTTTGATGCTCTCGGCGAGGATGTGGCAATGCCCTACGTATCTCGCTTTGGCTTCAACATCAACGAATTTCCGCAGAATGACCTGACCGTGGCCATCGGCTCCCATGCGGTGCATCCGCTGGAAATCGCCACCGGGTATTCCGTGTTTGCCAATGGTGGTTACAAGGTGGAGCCCTACCTCATTGCTCGTATCGACAACTTCAACGACGGCGAAATGTTCCGTGCCCAACCCTACACCGTATGCCCGTCCTGCGGTGACATGGTTGACATAGACTCCATGCTGGAAAGCAACCAGGTGCCGGAAATTCCCTCGGTGACGCCGGCCCCGCGTGTCATCGATGAACGCACCGCCTATATCATGAACAGCATCCTGCGCTCGGTGATTACCAACGGCAGCGGCCGCCCGGCCAACCGGGCCATGCCCGATCGCACCGATATCCACGGCAAGACTGGCACCACGAATGACTCCAAGGACCTGTGGTTCTCCGGTTTCAACGGCAACCTGGTCACGACCGTGTACGTTGGTTACGACCAGCCGGAATCCCTGGGTGACAACACTGAGCAGGCGGCCACTGTCGCCCTACCCATCTGGATCGACTTCATGAAGCCTGTGCTGGAGGGCACTCCCCTGGCATCTATGAGCCAGCCGGATGGCCTGGAGTTCGTCAGGATCAATCCAAATACCGGACTGCGAGCCCGTCCGGACGAGAATGATTCGTTCTTTGAGGTGTTCAGAAAGGAAGACGTCCCCGGCTTCGGCACGGAATCCGGCGGCGAGAATACCGCCGATCTGGAAGGCAGGAACCCCTTCTGATTGCCGCCTTTTGTTAACTACTTTTGTTAACTACGTTGGTTAACTGCATTGGTTTACGACATTGGTTAACCACATAACAAAATAGCCAGATCCCCTTCGGGAACTGGCTATTCGTTGAGTCTGGCAGGATTGCGGGTTCGGACAGAACCCCGGAATTAGATCTTGCGGCTGCCGCCGAAACGACGCTTGAACCGGTCTACGCGACCGCCGGAGTCAACAATCTTCTGCTTGCCGGTATAGAAAGGGTGGCACTGGGAACATACGTCGATACGGATGTCCTCGCCCAGGGTGGAACGGGTCTGTATGACGTTGCCGCAACCGCAGGTCACGCTAATGTCCTGGTACTTGGGATGGATTTCAGCTTTCATCGTCTTGCTCTCCGAATATCGCGACCGGCGTGTTCTGGGGGCCGGCACCATATTCTTTTGTCTGTATTACCGGGCATGGCCCGATGTGCTAGGAAAAAAGAGGGCGCATTCTATCAGAAACTGGTGCCAGCACAAGGGCGGCGGCCGATTTCGGGAAATCCCCCCGGAAGCCCGGGGGCCGCGGTAATTCAGGCCTTTTCGAGGTAGGCGCGGTGGTTTTTCACCACTTCATCGAAGATGGCCTGGAACAGGTCAAGGATGAACTCGCTGTTCACGGACCGTGCTTCGGCCAAGGTGCGCAACCGCTCAAGTTTTTCATGCTCCCGGACCGGGTCGACCGATTCCAGGCCGTTTTTCGCCTTGAGCTCACCCACCTTGGCAGTCACCCTGAAACGTTCCGCCAGGAGGTCCAGCATCTCCTCGTCGATACGGTCAATCTGTGTGCGCAGGTTCAGGAGTTCATCAGGCACTTGTTGGCTTTGCATAAGGTCACCCGGGTGCTGTGGCGTGTGAAAAAGCCGAAAGTATAAACCAGGTCACCGGGAATCTCCTCACTTCGGGGTTTCTGCTATAGTCTGTCCTCTTGCTGGCGATGCAAAGTCGCCGGCTCCTGAAAGACTCAACGACTGACCCGGCCAGACAAGATTTTTGCTGTGACACAACCCACTTTTATCCAGGTCGCCGTCCCGTCCCCCTTGCGCCAGACCTTCGATTACCTCGCCCCGCCAGGGTGTGATGTGAAACAGATAAAACCCGGCAGCCGTGTCCAGGTGCCTTTCGGCAACCGGCGCATGGTCGGTGTCATTGTCGGCAGCTCCGGCACCACCGATGTACCGAAGGACAGGATCAAACCCGCGGATAAACTCCTGGATGAGTTGCCCCTGCTGGATCGGGACCTGGTAGCGCTGTATCAATGGTCGGCCGACTATTACCAGTATCCCCTGGGCCAGGCTCTGCAGACATCTCTGCCCGTCCAGATCCGCAAGGGTCAGCCGGCGGCTGAACACCGCCCGCGTATGCTCAGACTGACCACTGCCGGCAAGGCCCTGGAACCAGCTGTACTGAAACGGGCGCCGCGGCAATTGCAGGTCATGCAGCTTTTGCGCGACCGCGCGCCCATGACCACAGCGCAACTCAATGCGGCATTCGAAACACCCCTGTCGGGTTGCCTGAAGGCGCTTGCCGAAAAAGGCTTCATCGAGGAGTTTCTCGCCGACGAAGAAGTGCCAAACGTCCGCGAGTCATTGTATGGAGAGGACGCACCCCTGGTGCTCAACAAGGAGCAGCAGTTTGCGCTCGCGGCTGTCCGCAAGGAGTCCGGCGGCTTTGCCGCCTTCCTGCTCGAAGGCATCACCGGCAGCGGCAAAACCGAAGTCTACCTGCAGGCCATAGCCGATAGCCTGGAGAGCGGCAAACAGGTTCTGGTCCTGGTGCCGGAAATCAGCCTGACGCCGCAGACCGTGCGCCGATTCGCCCGCCGTTTCAACCGCGAAATTGCCGTTTTCCACTCCGCGCTCAACGATGGCGAACGCTTCAATGCATGGCTGCGCGCCCGCAACGGCAAGGCCGACATCATCATCGGCACGCGTTCCGCGATTTTCACACCGCTGGCGCGGCCGGGTCTCATCATCGTCGACGAGGAACATGATGCATCCTATAAACAGCAGGACGGTTTTCGTTATTCCGGCCGCGACCTGGCGATCTACCGGGCGCGGCAACTGGATATTCCCGTCATACTCGGCACCGCCACGCCCAGCCTGGAAAGCCTGCACAATGCCCTCAGCGGCAGGTACCACTACCTGCAGCTGACAGAGCGCGCCGGAAACGCCAGCCATCCCGATTACCGCATGCTCGACCTGCGCGGCGAGACCATTACCGAGGGCTTTGCCGAATCCCTGTTCAGCATGATGACCTCGCACCTGGAACGCGGGAACCAGGTCCTAGTCTTTCTCAACCGGCGCGGGTTCGCCCCAATCCTGCTGTGCCGATCCTGCGGCTGGATCGCCACCTGCGAACGCTGCGACACCAGTTACACACTCCACCGTCTTCCGCATTCACTGAGCTGCCATCATTGCGAATCCGGCAGGCCGGTACCTGCTGTCTGTCCAGAATGCGGCGGCAAGGAGCTTGCCGCCATGGGAATGGGTACGGAAAAAACGGAACAGACTCTGAAGGACATGTACCCGCATATTCCCGTTTACCGCATAGACCGGGATTCCACGCGCACCCGCGATGGCCTGCAGAATGTACTCGACAAGGTGGACAGCGGCGCACCCTGCATCCTGGTGGGCACGCAAATGTTATCGAAGGGCCACCATTTTCCGAATGTCACGCTGGTGGCCGTGCTCGATGCCGATGCCGGACTGTTCAGTGCGGACTTTCGCGGCCAGGAGCACATGGGCCAGTTGCTGACACAGGTGGCCGGCCGTGCCGGCCGTGGCGACACCGGCGGCGAGGTGGTGATCCAGACCTACAACAGCACACACCCCACCCTGCAGTCGCTGGTCAATGACGGCTACGGTCCCTTTGCCCGCAAGCTGCTCGATGAACGCCGGCTCGGGAACCTGCCGCCGTTCACCTACATGGCGGTGATCCGGGCCGAGGCATCAACGCGCCAGGTCCCGGAACTTTTCCTGCGGGATATCCGGCAGGCTGCCGGTGAGCCCGCCAGGGGGCTCAGCATCCTGGGCCCGATGCCCGCCTCCATGGAGAAACGCGGCGGCCTCTTTCGCATGCTGATGATCGTGGAGGCAGCGAAACGTTCCGCCGTTCAACATTACCTGGCCCGGGCCATAACGCGGATGGAAAACCATCCCCAGGGCAGGAAGTTGCGCTGGTCCGTAGACGTCGATCCATTGGACTTCATTTAGCCGTCGCGGGAGGAAGATATCCCGATATACTCCCCTGCGCTTTTTTGCATGGGGCAATTAAGCGATAATCAGCAATCATTTTTCCTGGTTCAGTGAAATACTTTTCCGGTTTCAGGTAACCGGTTCCTGACGTTCAGGAATTCGTTCATGTAAATTTCCGGTGGCAACCGAGCCCCGGCCAAACAATTCTCTAAAGGATATATGGCCCAGGATTTTGCCAAGTCACGCAACAGCGCAGGCAAGGCCGGCAAGAATAAGCCGGCGCGTGCAGCCATGCGCAGCACCTCTGCCGAAAGCGGCCACTGGAGCTGGTTCTTCTCCGGCCTGTTCAGCGGCTTTTTACTCTGCGTGGTCGGCTACTTTGCGCTTACGCAGTTCGGCGGCAGCACACCACTCGTTGAGGAGCTCAGCGGCAATACGCCGGACAGTGAGCGCAGCAGCGGCACAGACCTGCAGTTTTATGAATACCTCCCCCAGGCCGAGGTTGAAGTGAATGTCGTGCCAGTGGAAATCGCATCGGCGGGTGTCCCCGATGAAGCCGATACCACCACCTACCTGCTCCAGGCGGCATCCTTCCTGGATCCTAACGATGCCGAAGCCCTGCGCGCCAGGCTCATCCTCATGAACCTGGAAGCGCGCATCCAGGATACCAATATCTCCGGGCGCACCTGGTACCGGGTCCAGGCCGGCCCCTTCACCGGTCGCGCCAGAATGGAGGCGGCCGAAAATACGCTCAGGCAGAACAACATCGATCCCATTCGCATGCGCATACCCGGGCAGTAGTTGATATTCGGGGCTTTGCCCCCATCTCCGCCTGATACTATTGTTACACTACAAATCTTAAACTTCTTTTACACTCTCCACTATTCAGGAGCCTCCATGGACCAGTACAGAGGAACCACGATCCTGTCGGTACGCCGTGGCAACCAAGTGGTTGTCGGTGGCGATGGGCAGGTCAGCCAGGGCAATACCGTCATGAAAGGCAATGCCCGCAAGGTAAGGCGCCTGTACGGTGACCAGGTGCTGGCCGGCTTTGCCGGCGGCACTGCCGACGCCTTCACCCTGTTCGAGCGCTTCGAGGAGCAGCTGGAAAAACATTCCGGCAAGCTGACCCGCGCCGCCGTGGAACTCGCCAAGCTGTGGCGCACCGAGCGCGCCCTGCGCCGCCTGGAAGCCCTGCTGGTCGTCGCCGACCGGGAAACGTCCCTGATCATTACCGGCAACGGCGATGTCATCGAGCCCGAGGACAGCCTCATGGCCATCGGCTCCGGCGGCACGTTCGCCCAGTCCGCCGCACGCGCCCTGCTCGACAATACCGACCTCGATGCCAGGAGCATTGTTGAAAAAAGCCTGAATATTGCCGCCAGCATCTGCGTCTATACCAACCACAACCTCACCATCGAAACCCTGGATAATTAAGCTTCATGTCCGAACTCACCCCGAAACAGATCGCCGCCGAACTGGACAAGCACATCGTCGGCCAGAACGATGCCAAGCGCGCCGTCGCCATCGCCCTCAGGAACCGCTGGCGCCGCATGCAGCTGCCAGAGGCGCTGCGTCAGGAAGTCACACCGAAAAATATCCTGATGATCGGACCGACCGGTGTCGGCAAAACGGAGATCGCCCGCCGCCTGGCGCGACTGGCTGGCTCTCCCTTCATCAAGGTCGAGGCGACCAAGTTCACTGAGGTGGGTTATGTCGGCCGTGACGTTGAATCGATCATTCGCGACCTGGTGGATGCAGCCGTGAAGATGCTGCGCGAAGAACAGTTGCAGAAAGTCTCATTGCAGGCAGCCAACGCTGCCGAGGACCAGGTGCTGGATATACTGCTGCCGGGTTCGTCAGACCAGAACGGGGACAATGCCGGTTCACGCCAGGTCTTTCGCAAGAAACTGCGGGAAGGCAATCTCGATGACAAGGAAATCGAGATCCGGGTTTCGGACCGCGTCGGCGTGGAGATCATGGCGCCTCCCGGCATGGAGGACATGAGCAGCCAGCTCACCAGCATGTTTTCGAGCCTGGGTGGCGGGCGCAAGAAAACCCGCAGGGTTACCGTAAAGTCCGCCCTGAAGATCCTCCAGGACGAGGAAGCCGCAAAGCTGGTCAATGAGGACGAACTGAAAACCCGCGCCATCGATATTACCGAACAGACTGCCATCGTCTTCATCGACGAAATCGACAAGGTAACCAACAAGCACGATCAGGGCGGTGCCAGTGTCTCCCGTGAAGGCGTCCAGCGTGACCTGCTGCCGCTGATCGAGGGCTCAACCGTGACAACGAAATACGGCAGCATCAAAACAGATCACATCCTGTTCATCGCCTCCGGTGCGTTCCATCTTTCCAAACCGTCAGATCTAATACCCGAACTGCAGGGTCGTCTGCCAATCCGGGTCGAGTTGCAGGCGCTGACCGCACAGGATTTCGAGCGCATCCTGGAAGAACCCCATGCTTCACTGACAGAGCAGTATCAGGCGTTGCTGGCAACGGAAGGTTTTCATATCAAGTTCAGCAAGGATGGCATCGCGAAGATTGCCGAGACGGCGTTCACCGTCAATGAGCGCACTGAAAACATCGGCGCCCGTCGCCTGCACACCGTCATGGAACGCTTGCTGGAAGAAGTTTCCTTCTCTGCATCAGACCTGGCTGCGGGTGACAGCAAGGAGCTCATCATCGATCGCGCTTATGTCGAGAAACAACTGGATGAACTGGCACAGGATGAAGACCTGAGCCGGTACATCCTCTGAGTACAGCACTAATGAACCCCGTAGACATCAAATTGCACAGGAAATCCGCGACCCTGGAACTGTGTTATGCCGACGGTAGCGCTATCACGCTCACCGCGGAATTTTTGCGAGTACACTCGCCGTCTGCGGAGGTGCGTGGTCATGGCAAGGGTCAGGAGACACTGCAAACCGGCAAGCGCCATGTGCAATTGCACAATGTCGAACCGGTGGGCAACTATGCTGTGAAGCTGAGTTTTGACGACGGCCACGATTCCGGTATCTATAGCTGGGAATACCTGGCTCGCCTGGGTGCCGACAAGGAGCAGCTATGGCAACAGTATCTGGCCCGGTTGCAGGCGGCAGGGGCGAGCCGCGATGCATTGCCAGCCGATACGCAAGTGATTACTATTAGACCCTCTCCCGGCCCATAGCGAATTGACAGGCACGATGTCGTGTCTGATCTCCGCCTACTGATTGACGACCCCAACCATGAGCAATACACCCGGCAAGAACGACACGACGCACTTCGGCTACGAGGAAGTTCCGATTGCCGAAAAAGAACAGCGAGTCGGTCAAGTATTCCGCTCAGTTGCACAACGCTATGACATCATGAACGATGTGATGTCGCTGGGCACTCACAGACTTATCAAGCGCTTTACTGTCGAGATGAGTGCGTTGCGACCGGGCCAGAAGGTTCTCGACCTGGCAGGCGGGACCGGTGATTTCAGCCTGCGCTTTGCCACCGAAGTTGGTGACAGTGGGCAGGTCGTATTGGCCGATATCAATGAGGCCATGTTGCGCGTGGGCCGTGATCGCATCATCGACAAGGGCCTGACCAAAAATATTGCAATCGCGCAAGTAAATGCCGAATGTCTGCCATTTCCTGACGACACATTCGACTGCATCTGTATCGCCTATGGTCTGCGTAATGTTACAGACAAGGATGCCGCCCTGCGTTCGATGCAGCGAGTTTTGAAGCCAGGCGGACGCGCACTGGTTCTGGAATTCTCCAAACCCACAAATGATTTGTTAGGCAAAGCTTACGATGTCTACTCGCAGTTGTGGCCGGTCGCTGGCAAATTGATTACCGGCGACGCCGACAGTTACCGATATTTGGTTGAATCAATCCGCATGCATCCCGACCAGCAGACCCTGCTGGAAATGATGGAAACTGCCGGATTTGAGAAATGTAAATACCACAATGTCATGAGTGGAATCTGCGCCATTCATGTCGGGTTCAAGCCCCAGCCTAATGAGTAAGGGGTAAGCGCATGAACCAGTTTCTCGGTTCGCTTCTCTTAATTCCTGCCGAGCAGATGCTGAATCATCTGCTGGCAAATGATGACTATCTCGCCGCACGTCTGCGCCGTTTCTCTGGCAAGTCAATCTGCCTGCACAGCCGTAAACCGACTTCCCGGATTACCCTGCATGTGCTCGAGGGTCGAGTGCGACTGAGTAGTTTGGACGCTGATCAGCTGGATCTGCTTCCCGATGCCAGCATTACCGGTGATGCCGGCGCCCTGCTCGGTTTGCTGACTGATTCCGGCAGCAAGCCACTGGCCAATACGGCTATCGAAATCACCGGCGATGCCCTGCTCGTCCAGGATTTGTTCACCACCGTGCGCGGCCTCGATCTGGACTGGCTGGATTATCTGTCGCCATTTCTCGGCGAAATCCTCACGCACGAACTGGGGCAGGCAAGTGTTCAGGCACGGCAATGGAGCGCACAGGCGCGCGAGAATCTTGGGCGCAATGTGGATGCCTATCTGAAAGAAGAGCTACAACTGCTGCCTGACCGTGAGCGCATGCGCCATTTCAGCAATCAGCTCGATCACTTGCGGTTGCGATTGGACCGGCTCAGGGCGCGTACCGAGCTACTGCAATCTCGACTTGATAAATCACTGAAAAATCAGCACTTATCTAGCTAGTGTCGCCTTGTTCCACCCCCCGGCAGGTGGTATCTTTGCAGGCCCTCTGGATAGCCGAGCCCAAGACCCGATCGTGTCCCACATTTCCCGACTCAATAAGGTGCTCTTTACTATTGCCAAGTATCGACTCGTCGAGCTGCTGGCAGGGAAACCCGGTGCCCGACGTCTCGCTCTGCTGCTCTCTCCCTATCGTCTGTTCTGCCTGTTTGCACCACAAGGCAAATTGGCCAAGTACACGCGACTGCGCATGGCGATGGAAGAGCTGGGTCCGATCTACATCAAGTTCGGCCAGTTGCTTTCAACCCGGCGGGATTTCCTCGACCTCGAACTCGCCGATGAGCTACAGAGCCTGCAGGACAGCGTGCCTCCATTTCTGCAACCAGGCATTGAGTCACTCATAGAAACTGCTCTCGGCCTACCCGTCAGTAGTGTCTTCAAGGAGCTCGAAACCACAGCCTTCGCCTCTGCCTCAGTTGCCCAGGTGCATCGCGCTCGACTGCTGGATGATTCCGAAGTCGTGGTCAAAGTCCTTCGGCCCGGCATCGAACAAATCGTCGCCGATGACATCACACTTCTTAAATGGCTGGCTGAGCTGATAGAGACGCACACAGACATCGGTAAGCGTCTGCGTCCAATTGAGGTCGTAAGCGACTACGAAAAAATTATTCTCGACGAACTTGACCTGCGATCTGAAGCAGCCAATACAGCGCAACTGGCGCGCAATTTCGAAGGCTCCAGCGTACTGTATGTTCCGCGGGTTTACTGGGACTTTACGCGCAAAAACATGCTTGTTATGGAACGCATCCACGGCATACCTGTGGCGGATGTCGACACCCTTAATGCCCATAAGATCAACTTGAAGCGGCTAGCCGAAACGGGCGTCGATATTTTCTTTACCCAGGTTTTCGATCACAATTTCTTCCACGCCGATATGCACCCTGGCAATATTTTTGTCGCCTACGACAAGCCGGAAGCACCGCAGTACATCGCAATTGATTGTGCCATCATCGGATCCCTGAGCACTGCCGATCAGGAATATCTTGCCAAGAACCTGCTCGCAATTTTCAAGCGGGATTACCGCAAGGTCGCAGAGTTGCATGTCGCCTGCGGCTGGGTGCCCGCCACGACCCGCATCCATGAATTCGAATCGGCGATCCGCAGTGTCTGCGAACCTATCTTCGAGAAACCGCTGAAGGATATCTCGTTCGGTCAATTGCTGGTGCAATTGTTTCGCACCGCTGGCAAATTTGATATGCAGGTACAACCCAGCCTGGTGCTATTGCAGAAAACTCTGCTGAACGTGGAGGGACTCGGGCGGCAGCTCTATCCGGAACTGGATCTGTGGCAGACTGCGCTGCCCTATCTCGAAAACTGGAACACCCGACGCCTGAACCCGCTGACACTGCTGCGACGGGTACGGGATAACCTGCCCAACTGGATCGACCAGCTGCCGGTGTTACCGCAGTTGCTTGTCGATGCCATCGCCCAAAGCCGGCAACTCACTGAGATTAATGACAGTTTGCGACGCCAACAAGCTCAGGCTTCTCGCCTGCACAATCGGCGCCAATGGCGTCATCGTGCGGCTGGGTTTCTGACCCTGCTGGCGGCTCTTGCAAGCCTGTCCCCACCTATCAACCAGTGGCTTGCGGGTACTCCTGTTGTCACGCTGGTACTGGCGCTCGGCGGGGCTTATCTTTTGTGTTTTAAATCCTGAAGTAGCATACTACCACGATGCCATCGTACCTCGATCAGATCAAATGGAACCAGGATGGGCTGGTGCCGGTGGTCGCCCAGGAAGCGGCTACCGGGCGCTTGTTGACACAGGCGTGGATCAACCGGGAAGCGCTGACGGTCGCAGTGGCCGAGGGTCGGGCTGTTTACTGGTCGCGCTCCCGCAACAAGCTGTGGCGCAAGGGCGAAGAATCCGGGCATATTCAGAAACTTGTGGATGTGTTACTCGATTGCGACAATGATGCGGTGTGCTATCGCGTCGAGCAGATCGGGGGCATCGCCTGTCACACAGGGCGCGAGAGTTGTTTCTATCGCCGACTGGATGCCGGGACGTGGCAGGAATTTGAACCGGTGCTGCGTGACCCGGCTCAGGCCAAAACCTTCACACGTAAACATTGTATCGGTGGCTTCTTCTGGGACATAAAATTACCAAAAATGTTTGGTCTTTACATTGCAACCCTGGCACAGAAATTTCGTACAC
>JALRBG010000317.1 GCA_023257855.1 Pseudomonadales bacterium
ATAGGCTAAAAAAACGCCGGACTGATATACATCAGTCCGGCGCTTCAACCTCCGCACATTGATCCTGTGCAGTTTTTCTATTCTACCACCTCGCGGCTGCCTGTGACCGGATTGTCGTAATGGTACGGCGGCAGAAATGCCTTGGGGTACATCTGGAAATCCATTGTCGGCGGCTCGTCAGGCGGGTTACTTTCGGTGATGCCCGGCGGGTTTGACCGCGTCAGGTTGATCCAGCCATCGTCGGTCCCGGCAAAATAGGTATTGATCTGCTGGTCCTTGTACAACATCCACTTGCCGTCGCGTTTCTGGTAGATGTTTTCATAGGTGCCCCCCATGAAACGCCCCTGGGTGCCAAAGGTGCCCATCATGCTGAAGGCGCGTGAACGCAATCGTGCCGTCTGCCCGTCCGGATCCACGTGGACCACCGGCTGGTACTGCATGTGGTTGTGCAACTGGCCCGGCAACTCATCCTGTACGCCATAAAGATCGAGGTTGCGACGAATACTGGCGGCACCGCGATACACACCGCGCATGGCGATCTCGATAGTGCCGTCCGGCGCGAAGATGCCGGTCAGTTCGTCCCACTGGTTGCGCGCCAGGTAGTAGCCGTAGATGGTCTGCATGCGCTCGATGTCGGCAGCATCCTCGACCAGGCCGAGACGACGCTCCAGCTCCACCAGGCGCATTTCCAGAGCCCCGGCATCCACTGACCCGCTCACCCTGACGTCGCTGTCAGCGATCGGGTCGTACGGGCTGGTCACCGGGTTGTTGTAATGGAACGGCACCACGTACACCGCCGGGTAGTTCTGGTAATCCACGGATGGCGGCTGGTCGGGCGGCAGGTTTTCGCTCGGTGAGGTCCGTGGCAGCGCCGTGACTCCCCAGCCATCGTCCACCGGCGTGCGCATGGTGGAATACAACTGCATCTTGCTGATCTTCCAGACCCCGTTTTCCTTCACGTACTCGTTTTCATAGACCCCGGTGCCCCAGTGATGGCTCATGCCAAACCGAGCTTCCTGGGAAAAATGGTGCCAGCGGCCCCTGGCGGTGCCGTCGGGATAGACATGCACGACCGGCTGCAACTGCATATGATCGTTCAGGACGCCCTCCTGCGGGCCTTCCGCACCCAGTGAATCCAGGTAGGCCAAGACGCGCTCACGGCCAACGTATACACCCGAGCCGCCGATTTCGATCGTGGCATTGTCCGCAAACAAATCCGCTGCCTGGCTCCACTGGTGCTTGTCGATATAAAAGCCGAAGATGCGTTGCAGGTTCTCCACTTCATGCTCGTCTTCCAGCAGGGTGACTTCCAGTTCCAGACGGGCAATCCCGGCCAGCAGGGCCGCCGCCCCATCGTCCTGGCTGAAAGAGGAACAGGGTGCAAGGAACAAGGTGCAGGGGAGCAGGTATTTGCAGATTTTCATTGTCCTTCTCCCCCGGCAGATGCCGCTGGCTGGTATCGCCCTACCGGGTTTTCGAAGTGGAACGGCGGCAGGAAGGTTTCCGGCCATGACCCATAGCTGTCAGTCTGCGGCTCGTCGGGCGGGAATTGCGGTGAGACGTAAATGCCCTTGTTGATATCCTCGTTCAGGCCCCAGGCGCCTGCATAAGGCACCATGATGGTCTGGTACCAGCGCACCTTGCTGATCTTCCAGACACCGTTTTCCTTTGCGTATTCGTTTTCATAAGGCCCCTCGCCCCAGGCCGCATATTCGCCGAGGTCGCCATTGAGGATGACAGCTCGCCACCGGCCTTTCGCACTCATGCCGTCCTCGGCGAGCGTAATGACGGGCATGAGCTGGAAATGCTCGTTCAGCTGGCCTTCCGACAGTCCTGACTGGTTGCCTCCCAGGTGATAAAAATATTCACGGATGCGGTCACGCCCGCGATAGAGGCCGTCACGGGCATACTCGACAGTAGCGTTGGCGGTGAACAGGTCGGCCAGGTCATCCCACAGCGCCTCGTCGAGGTAGTAGCCATATGCCCGCTGCAGGCGCTTGATGTCGTTAACATCCCGCAACCGCTGCGCCCTGTCCTGCAGTGCTGTCAGGCGGGCAGCAAGGGCGGAAATATCCGCTGACGGTTCAGGAACCGGCTCCTGCTGTTCAGTGCAGGCACTGATAGCCAGGCAAGTGGCAAGCACCGCGATCAGTGCATGTAACCTCGACATAAATTCCCCCGGATCGTTGCTGTTTCACTGTGATTGCGCCTGGCGCATTGCCACCGGAGTATAAAGGACTGCCGCAAGTGCAGGTAGTCCCGGTGGAATTTTGCCCCTATAGAGTCTACACTTTTTGCGCAGGGGAATTCTCAACTATGCTATTCCACACACTCCGCACTACCCTCGCCCTGTTACTGGCGCTGACCTTACTGGGTGCATCCATGCACCTGGCTGCCCAGGACCGCCAGGCATTTGCCGGCGAGTGGGTTGTCAACAAGGACCTCAGTGACAATACCGACAAGCAGGTGGAACGAGCCCTGCGTGCCATGGGGCAGAAGATCGACCGCTGCTGGTTCGGCTGCGGGGAAGATCGCTACCGCGGCGGCCCTAAGGAACAGGAATTGTATGACCGGCTGTCCTACGACAAGTCACTGCATATCGAACTTGGCGAACCGGAATATGTCTTTACCTATGATGATGGCTATACTCGCTCCGTTTACACTGACGGACGCAGCCAGTCTGTCAGCCTGACCGGGCTCGATGAGGTGGAAGATTTTTCCATGGGGCACTGGGAAGGCAACCGCTTGCTTGTAGAAGCGCGGCCGCGCGACGGCGGTTTTGCCAACGAGACTTACGCGCTCCAGCAAGGAGGCAGCCAGTTGCGGGTTGAACTATATATTCGTCCCGGGGCATTTACAGAACCGGTGACCATCGTTCGAGTTTATGACCGCATGCCCTCACCCTGATTTTCCAGGACCCGAAGTATGAACAGACTCCTTGCTCCCCTGTTTGCCCTGTTGCTGGCAATGCCTGCAACCCTGTATGCCCAGCCAGTTGGCTATGCCCTGGTCGGCGGGCTGCTGATCGACGGGTCTGGAGCCGAACCCATGCCGAACAGCATCGTGCTGATCCGTGATGACCGCATAGAAGCCGTCGGCTCCATTGGCAGGCTTCCCGTTCCCCAGGACTACCAGCTGGTATCCACCGAGGGCATGACGGTCATGCCGGGGCTGTGGGATCCCCACGTCCATCTCCTGTACAACGGCCACCCGGACTTCGGGCACTGGTTCTCTTCCTATGCCGACAGGTTTGCCGATGTCACTATCCCGGCATCGGCACTGCAGTTCCTCATGGCCGGTGTGACCAGCGTACGCGACCTGGCCGTGAATACCGATGACATCATCAGTGTCCGCAAGCGGATTACTGCCGGCGAAATTCCCGGACCCACCATTTACACGGCGGGTAGCGCGCTGGTCCCCGGGGGAGCGGCCTCTTACCGGCCCCATGTCATGCCTGTGGAAAATCCACGCGATGCCGTGCGCAAGACCCGGGCGCAGATCAATGCGGGCGTGGATATCATCAAGGTGCTGCAGGCAAACGAGGGGTTCCAGGAAGAACTGAATGCCATCGTGGAGACTGCGCATGCCGCCGGCATCCGCGTCACCGCTCACGGCCGCACCGACGAGGAGTTGCGTGTTGCCCTGCGCGCAGGTGTGGATGAAATCCAGCACATCGGCATCGATACCCCGACCCTCCCGGAAGACATCCTCGACATGGTGCAGCAGAGGATTGCCGGCGGCACGCCCCTGTACTGGAATCCTACCGTCGGGACCGTGCTGAACCGCGATGAACTCGCTGCCGATCCCGAATGGCTGGATGACCCGAAAAACTTTGCCGGCCTGCCTCAGGACATCGAACTCGACATCCGCCAGGCCATCAGCAACGCAGAGTTCACCACACTGCCCCGGTCGGCTTCAGACATCATCAAGCGCAAGGTCCAGAACCTGGGTGAGCGCGGCGTCATCTTTACCTTTGGCAGCGATGAAGGCACTTTTGGGCATCCTGCCAGCGAGGCGACCTGGCGGGAACTGGAGGCATGGGTATTCGAACTGGGCATGGACCCGGTGGCGGCCATCAAGTGGGCCACCGCAGATTCAGCCGCCTACATGGGCGTCGGAGACGAGGTCGGGACCGTGACCCCCGGCAAACTCGCCGACGTCATCGCGGTGAAAGGCAGCCCGCTGCGTCATTTCAGTACGTTGCGCGAACCGGCGATGGTGTTCAAGAACGGCAAACGGGTCAGGTAGGCCCTATTGCTCTTCAGAGCAGCGCAAACCAGCTGATGCCCGTCTTGTTGACTGCGATTCCCACGATATACACGAAAGTAAACACCCCGAGCAGGAAGGCGGTGATGCGGATCGATTTCGTGGTCCCGCGGTTCAGGGCTATACCCACGAACAGCAGGTAGAACATCAACAGGAAAATCTTCATGGTCAGCCAGCCCTGGGCAAACAGGCCGATATTGAGCACGAAGGCCATGCTGAATCCGCTGAGCAGGAAGATGGTGTCGACCAGGTGCGGCGTCACCAGGATCAGTTTGTGGTTCAGCCATTTCGAGTCGATGACCATCAGGTAGGCACGAAACAGGAAGCCCGTGAAGCTGATCAGGGCGCAGCACATATGGATGGTCTTGAGGGTCAGAAACATCAGGGATTTTGGCTAAAGCTGAAAGCCGTCGATTGTAGGGAAAGCAAAGGCAAGATAAAAGATACAAGATATAAGGAATAACACCTCAAGCTCTTCAGTATCGGCCGGATTTCAAAGGAATGCCGGATTAAAAGCCCGAAATCAGGCACATACCTGAACCGCTTGCTTGTATCTTGTATCTCTAAGGAGTTTCAGTCCTCGGAAAAGGTCACGTCCTGCAATTCGTCGGACATCCCCTGCTCCCAGGTGGACCAGCCTGAATTCATGCCGTAGGGAACCCGCTCGAGAATGGCTTCGATCTCGTGGATCTTGCCATCGTAAACCTTGAACAATTCCGCAATTCCCCACGTCCAGGGCTGCACGGGGCCGGCGGTCACGTCACGGCCGGCAGGCGTGACGCCATGGCGGAACTCACCGCCTGAATGATCAAAGAAGACGAAGGAGAACACCAGTCCCCGCTCCTCGTCCACGGCAACAAAGCGGCGGTCACGAATACGGTTAACGAAAAAAATGAGTCCGGACTGGAATTGCTCCAGGCAGCTCCACTGCGACGAATATACCGAGGCATCCGAGGGATCCGGCCGTGTCTCACCCGGCGGCGTCGGGGCATTGGTGCTGCGCATGCCGTTTTCTATGCGGTCGCAGTCGTCGGCGAATGGATAGTCCATCAAGCCGTCATTTTTCTGCATGCCAACAAAATACATGTTGGCGATCTCCAGCATTTCCTGGCGGGTATTGCGCTGTGATTCCGGCACTACTGAACGGAAGGCAAACCGGGGGGTCATCTCAGCCAGGCGTTCGGCGGCAGTCGTGCTGCGTACCACGAAATGTTCGATCTCGCTGATCGCGCCGTCTTCCATGCGCAGGCGCAGGGCAAGCAGGGCTGGCGTCATCTGGGTCGGATCGCGATGCTCTTCATAAATATTGCCGAGAAAAGCCACCTGCTGGGCCGCCACATCGGATGTGAATATCCTGTAATTGCCACGGCCTGTCATGGTCTGCCATAAGCCGTCGCGCACCTGCAGGCGCTGGCCGTTTTCGGTGAAACGCACATCATCAGCCATTGGTACCGCATCCGGGTTGTTGGCAATGAGCGCGTCCAGGTAATCATCGACCAGACCTTCCATGCAGGCACGATCACAGGGTTGCGTCACGGCATCCTGTGCCTGCAGGTATATCGGTGACGCCAGCATGACCAGCCCGGCAAACAGCGGGCCAGGCTTCAGGATTCGGGGTAATGAAAACATACGTGTTTTTCTCCAGCTTGTATGAGTTTTCAAGAAATTGAGCCTACTTGAATTGAACGGAAAAAGACAGAATACGGGTTTGCGCTATTGCCATGCTGCACAGCATCATCTGTGCCGGATAAAATTTAGTCTGGGCAGGCGCTTTATGATAAATTAGCGCGCTTTGCAACGACGCTGTTTTCTTGGGGAAGAAACGTTAATGATTAAATCCTGTAAAGCACCCGATCCCAACACCAGGACACCGGATTTCAAGTTACCCGCCAATGCCACCGACGCCCACTGTCATATTTTCGGACCGGGCGACAAATATCCCTACTCGCCGACCCGCACCTACACACCGCCCGATGCCGGCCTCGACGATTTCAAGAAACTGCAGAGCATACTCGGTCTGACCCGTGCCGTACTGGTCAATGCCAGCTGTCACGGCATCAACAACGACCCGATCCTCGACGCTATCGCCCAGAGCGGTGGTGCCTATCGCGGTGTTGCCAACATCAATGATGATTTCACCGAAGCCGATATCGAAATGCTGCATGAAGGCGGGTGCCGCGGCTGCCGTTTCAACTTCGTCAGACATCTGGGCGGCATCCCCGATATGGAAAAATTCCATAGTATTATCAACAAGATAAAAGGCTTCGGCTGGCACGTTGTGCTGCATTTCGATGCCATCGACCTGGTGGACTTCCAGGACCTACTCGACAACCTGCCGATTCCCTACATCATCGACCACATGGGCCGCGTGCCGACCAGGGATGGCCTCGACCAGGAGCCGTTCCGCATCCTGCTGGAGTTTGCCCGTCGTGACAATTGCTGGATCAAGGTCTGTGGCGCCGAGCGCATCTCGTCCATGGGCCCTCCGTTCACGGATGCCATGCCCTTTGCCAAGGCCATCATCGAAGTTGCACCGGATCGCGTGCTCTGGGGTACCGACTGGCCGCATCCGAACATAAAAGAGCACATGCCCAACGATGGTGATCTGGTGGATCTGATTCCTTTGATGGCGCCGGATAAGGAAACTCAGCAGAAGTTGCTGGTTGATAATCCACACCGGCTTTACGGTTTCACGAACTGATGCCATCAAAGGCATCAGGCTTTCGCTGCAACTACTGCGCTCGCCCCGGCTTTGTTAAAACACTTTCCGGAACCCCTGCACGTACTTTCGCGTCCTGTTTGGGGTTTCCGGAAAGTGTTTTGCCGCGCCGGACCATCGCTCGTGACGCTGCCTGATTCGGATTTTGTTGGGCGGACTGCGTCCGCCTGCTGTCGCTGTTAGAATTTCCATATGAGCAAAACTATTCTTATCACCGGTTCCACCGACGGGCTTGGCAAGGAAGTCGCACGCCGGTTTGCAGTTAAAGGCTGGAAAGTCCTTTTGCACGGACGCAACCCTGACAAAGGCGCCGCAGTACTTGCGGAGTTGCGCGAGCAAACCGGCAACGACTCCCTGGCTTACTTCAATGCCGACCTCGCTTCGCTTGCGGATGTGAGGCAGCTGGCCAGGGATGTACTCGCCAATGTCGATCGACTCGATATCCTGGTGAACAACGCCGGAATCGGACCGCGACACCCCGACTCGCCACGCACCTTCAGTGCGGATGGTTACGAGATCTTTTTCGCTGTGAACTACCTGGCGGGTTACCTGCTGGCGCGGGAACTGCTCCCCCTGCTCAGGAAATCAGCCCCTGCCCGCATCATCAATGTCGCATCCCTGGCCCAGGCCCCGGTTCGCTTCGATGATGTCATGCTGGAGCACGATTACTCCGACGGCCTGGCCTACCGGCAAAGCAAACTGGCACAGATCATTCACGCCAACGACCTCGCCAGCCAGCTGGAAGGCTGCGGGGTAACCGCCAACAGCCTGCACCCCGCCACGCTCATGAACACCAAGATGGTACTGGATTCCACCGTGCTGCCCCAGAGCATGACCACCGTGGACGACGGCGCCAATGCCCTGGAACACCTGATCACAGCACCCGAACTGGACAGTGTCAGCGGCGTGTATTTCGATATGCAGGAAAAGGCGCGCGCTGAAGACCAGGCCTACGATGAAAGCGCACAGTCCAGGCTGCGGGAATTGAGCGAAATTCTGGTTGCTAAGGGCTGATCTGCCCGGGACATTACAGGTAAGGGTTTTCCAGGTGGATTTTCTTGCGATCAGAGGTCAGCATTTGCCTAACAGGATGATCGAGCACATGAAGCGTGAAGATATGTTCAACCCAGCGGGCGTTCTTGAAAATTCGCCGCAGTCGCAGGAAGCGCGGTCTTTCAATTTTTCTCAGGGGATTGTTCTGGTTGAACTCGCCGATTGCCAGTAATTCCCCGCAAAAACTGTTATGGGCATCATCCTGAAGATCATCGAAATATACCGGCATGCAAGGCAGGAACTTTTCCGGACCAGCTTGTGCAAAACAGTCCAGGACTGATTTGGTTGATGAATAGTAATCGAGGTCCATGCTTACGAAACCAAGTGGAGCTTGGAGCGACTCCAGGAAGGGAGGCAGGGTTTCGCTCACCTCCCCGATGACCAGCTTCACGTTTGGTGGCAGAATTTTTTCAAGGGCATCGCGATTCATGACAAAGTCACCTTCCTGGTACAGCTCCGGATGATCCCGGTAATCCACAGGCGGGGGCATTCCTTTCCCGGTATCAAAGCCGTAAATTTCAAACTCTACATCCGTTACTGACGTTACCCTGGACGCGATTTTGGCAAGATTCATCAATCCGGTCCCTGCTGCAACACCAAACTCGATGACCGCCAGCCTCATGACCCCTTTCGCCTTCGCCAGGTCCGCCGCCTTTAACAAACAATAGGCATGCTGGTTGCGAATGATCAGGTCGAAAGCTACCTTGCTGCGAAAACTTCCGAATAGGAAAATGAACAAGGAAACTAGGTTGAGGTGCAGTGGTTCAGTCAGCCTTTCAACAAAAATCCTCTCCCAGATGTACTTGTTCTTGAGCTTTTTCAGGAAAATCATGGACTAATCCCGGGAACCAGGCTGCTGGTAAACATCTTTCCGACCCAGGCCAACCCGAAAAACCTTGCGAATCATCATCCTGGCAAGCGTGTCCATTTTCATGATTGCCCTGCGCAGTTTTTGTTCTGGCCTGGCATTGAATGAAGTGACATGGAAATGTGGTTTTTCGGTCGGCGGAAATTTCGAGAAATAGTAATTGGATACACAGCAACGACGCTTGTCTTCCGTTACCGGGCTCACCGAGTGCCATGATTGCGGATTGGTCTCCATCACGACAAGCCTGTTGAACTCCGATGAAATCGTTTTCCTGTATCGGACTTTTTCGTCCCACAACTCGAGATTGCCGCCAGTTTCCGGATTCCAGTCAGGTGTTACGTAATAGAGCAGGTTCAGCGTTCTATACAATTCACGCTTCGAGTCGTGGGAATTATCGATGTGCGGATTCAGGAAATTGCCCTTGCCCATCATGCTCAAACCGCCCGCATAAAACAGCGGATCCCCAATCTGGTCGCGAATTCCAGTGATTGTTTCTACGAGCCGGATGATTTCCTGGTCCTGGAATGCAAGACTGATGTCATGCAGTAACTGCGGGAAAGTGTCGAAACTTTTCGAAGTAAACTTGTGTTCTTTCAGGCTTTTCATCTCCCTCATCTGCCCCCAGTCTTCCGGAAATGCCTGGTAAATCTGCATGCAGATATCTACTGGCAACACATTATCCACCACGAAGTGTCGCGCCTTGATTGCGCCATCTTCCTGGTGGAATTCAGAACTGGCGGCATCTGCAGCCTCAAGCAGCCTGGATCTGATGGCAGCGGCAA
Source organism: Pseudomonadales bacterium (assembly GCA_023257855.1). Taxonomy (GTDB): domain Bacteria; phylum Pseudomonadota; class Gammaproteobacteria; order Pseudomonadales; family Pseudohongiellaceae; genus Eutrophocola. The sequence goes on from JALRBG010000317.1 coordinate 9,689, forward strand.
GACTCTGCTGGGTTACTGTCGACATTGGAAAATAGTGTGTCCGTTACTATCCGGGAACAAAACATGCATTCTATTTCACAACAGCACAAAATTCATGCATTGGTATGTAAATCCAGTTACCCAAGGCAGGAGAGATTTCTGCCGGGCATAAAAAAACGGAGCTCTTTTGAGCTCCGTTTTTGTATTTCCTGATCCTTACTCTATGGTCGGGGCGGGCAGCGGCTCGTTGCCGATCTGGATCGAGCCTTCCACCGAATCGCAGTGCATGCCTGCGGCCGGCGGCGTCCTTTCCGGACACTTGAACATGCCGCCCTCGCGGGAGCCGGCATTCTCACCGTTGCGCAGCGGATGCATGGCCACGCTGAACACCGTTCCCTGCGGGAAGGCATTCACGGAAACACCCTGGCGCGCCATCTGTGCCGAGCCGCCCATTTCCACGGACCAGATAATCGGTTCGCCGTTTTCATCGCGAAGCACGTTTTTGCGCTCCTCGTTCATGGGGGCGAAGAATATCGCGAGGTGGTTCGGGGCGGGGTCAACACGGGTGACCACACCGGTGAACACACGGACGTTCTGCATGTCGTACATGGCGAAGGAATGGTGGGCCTGTGCAGGAGCTCCAGCCAATCCAGCGACAGCCAGGGCAGCGACGACTGGTTTTTGTAACTTATTGATAAATATCATTATTAACTCCTTACTCCCCCAAGATTGTCTTTATAATACCTGATTAATCTTACTCGAAGCTGAATATATCCTCTTCTTCGGGCTTTTCCATATCCTGTTCAAAATATTCTTCCCAGTAATGGGCCCAGGGCCGACCGTACATATCGGGAATTTCGTATTCTATCACCTGCCCATGGGAAACGGGCGTGGCCCGTCCTTCGATCGGGAAGATGGACTGGATGCATTCGATGAAGACGTAGGGTGTGGCATCCGGGTCATCGAATTCATTCTGCTTTTGCAGGTTCCTGACGATGCGCACCGGTTCCACCCAGACTTCCGGATCGTAGAAAATCGTTTCATGGTTGAGGCCGGTGAAGTTGCCGTCTGCATCATGGTTCGGCGTGTAGATTTCAATGGTCTGCATCATGCTGGAATTTTCCGGTGCAGCGTGGTTCTTCCAGCCCTGGATGTTGGAGGTCCAGGTAATCAGCGCATCGCCGTCCCAGAAACCGATGGTTTCGCCGTACCAGCGCGGTACATCGGCGCCAAGCCTGGGAACGACGCCCTCCAGGTTGAATTCCCTGCCGATGTGGATATCGGTGATGAAGTTGCGTGCCACGCCGGCCACGATCTGCACCATGTTCGGCGTGACCGTCAAATAGTGCTCCCACACCGCGAATTCGTGGAAGCGGCGAGTAAAGCCTTCCGGCCAGCAATACTGCGACTGCCACTGAGGCGCGTTGGTGTTGCCGTGGTGGTAGGCTTCCTGCACGTAATAGGTCTGGTATTCCTCGGTCAGCAGGGACAGGATGGTCGGTATCTGGTTGTAACGCATTTTGTACCAGTACTGGTTGGTCCTGCCGGGGTGGGCGTAGATCCCGCTCCATTCTCCCGGTACGGTTGCGTAGGTGTGCCTGGTAGGGCCACCCCGTTGCTTCGTTTCTGCCATCAGCGCTTCATAATGTTCCTGCGCCGTTCTGAACGGGTACGGGCTGACGATGGCTTCACGCGGGTAATCGTTCTCGCATTTGCCCCAGGGAGCGGTGGCCGGCGGATTCGGCCCCATAATCTGGTTGCCGGTGGCATTGGCGCCCCACAGATCCTCGATAGCAGCGGACGAATTGCAGCGGAAGTAACGCGGGTCCGTCCACAGATCTCGGTCCGCATAGAAGTCGTCCGAGGTGAACATGTCCCTCGCCAGGGGCTCTACCCCTTCCGGTACTTCCCCGCCCATGGCGCCGCCCAGGAAAGTGCGCGGCACACCAGGTTGGAAGAAGCCGCCGCGGAAGGTGGCACCGGTAACCTCGTGATCAGCCGCATCGGCTGCCAGAGGCCATCCCCTGCCAACGCTTTCAAAATCCATCTGGGCTGTCTGCTGGGCCTGGATACCTGCCGAAAACATGAAGGTGGCTGCCAGCATGAGCCGGCGGGTGGAAACTGCTCGCATGTAGTACCCCTCTGAACTGCCGGAACCGAACGTGCCCGGCAAATGAAGGCTGAAGTATAAATATCCTGTTTATAAAAGGCCACCAAGGCCGGCAGCTGGCGACCGCCTAGTTCTTCAAGCGGTAGCCAGTCCTGAATATCCAGTGCAGCGCACAGATGCACCCCCCCAGGAAGACCAGCGTCATCAGCATGCTGACCAGTACATTGACGTCGGAGATCTCATAGAAACTCCAGCGGAAACCGCTTACCAGGTACACAACCGGATTGAACAGGGAAACTTTCTGCCAGAAATCCGGCAGCATGCTGATGGAATAAAAGCTGCCACCCAGAAAAGTCAGCGGCATCACCACCAGGAGCGGGATAATCTGCAGCTTTTCGAAATTGTCCGCCCAGATGCCGATAATGAATCCGAACATACTGAATGTCATCGCGGTAAGTACAAGGAACACGAACATGGTCAACGGATGCAATATCTGCAGGTCCACAAACAAGGAGGAAGTTGTCAGAATGATGAGACCGATCATGACTGCCTTCGTGGCCGCCGCTCCCACGTAGCCCATGACGATCTCCGCCGGGGATACCGGGGCGGAAAGTACCTCGTATATGGTTCCTGTGAAACGGGGAAAGTAAATGCCGAAGGAAGCATTGGAGATACTTTGCGTCAAAAGCGTCATCATGATGAGACCCGGCACCAGGAAGGCCCCGTAACTGACGCCTCCGATATCATCCATGCGTGAACCGATGGCGCTGCCGAATACCACGAAGTAAAGGGAGGTTGAAACCACGGGCGACACGATGCTCTGTGCGATGGTGCGCCAGGTGCGCGCCATTTCGAATTTGTAGATAGCCTTTACTGCGTAAAAATTCATTTCTTCACCAGGTTCACGAAAATCTCTTCAAGTGAATTTTGTCTAGTTTCCAGATCCTTGAACTGGATTGACGCCGCCTCGATGTCATCCAGCAGTGAGGTGATGTCAGAACTTTCCTGCTGGGCATCGTATGTATAGACCAGGCTCATGCCGTCGTTTTTCATTTCCAGCTTGTATGAGGCGAGACTGCCGGGAATCGCGGCAAGCGGTTCACTCAGGTGCAAGGTCAGGCGTTTCTCACCCAGCTTCTGCATGAGGTCATGCTTTTCTTCTACCAGGATAATCTCCCCTTTGTTGATCACACCGATGCGATCGGCCATCTCCTCGGCTTCCTCGATGTAATGGGTAGTGAGGATAATGGTCACCCCGGATGCGCGCAGTTCCCTCACCACCTGCCACATGTCCTTGCGCAGTTCCACATCGACACCGGCGGTGGGCTCATCCAGAAACAGTATTTTCGGCTCGTGCGACAAGGCCTTACCGATCATGACGCGCCGCTTCATGCCGCCGGACAGGGTCATGATGCGGTTGTCCTTCTTTTCCCAGAGCGAGAGTGACCTCAGGACTTTTTCAATGTGCGCAGGATTCGGTGCCTTGCCGAACAGGCCGCGTGAAAATGACAATGTATTCCACACCGTTTCGAACGAGTCGGTGGTCAGCTCCTGCGGCACCAGGCCGATTTCAGAGCGGGCAGCACGGTAATTCCTGATGATGTCATGGCCATTGACGGTGATCTGCCCTTCACTGGGATTGACAATCCCGCAGATGATGCTGATCAACGTGGTCTTGCCGGCACCGTTGGGTCCGAGCAGGGCGATAATCTCCCCTTCCCGGATATCGAGGCTGACATTCTTCAGTGCCCGGAAACCCGAGGCATAAGTCTTGGAAAGATTCTGGACTGATATAACCGGTTTCATGTTAGTCCTGGTGCGAAGGCGGTTGCATGGATACGAACGGCCCGTCAAAACCTTGTCCAAAGACCTGCGGACAAGGCAGTTAATTCATGTTTTCAGATTACTGGAACTGGCAGCTGATATCGCCGGGATTGGCCGCGCAGAATTGCCGCACAAAATCATCGATCACCGAGCAGGTGCCAAAAGTCATGACGGTGTCGGCAGACTGCGTGATAAGTTCGCTGGAAGCGGCCAGCGTCACTGCATCCGCGCCCACAGGTGAAAAGACCGGCTCCGGCGCCGTTTGCGGTGTGCCGGCAGCAGCGGTTTCTGCTCCTTTTCCGTTTTCTACATCTTCCACACTTGAACTATCCGGTGCGTCGCTTCCAGTTTCCTGGGCGATCACCGGGGCATTGCCGGCGGCCAGCAGGGCCAGCAG
>JALRBG010000336.1 GCA_023257855.1 Pseudomonadales bacterium
GCCTGTCACACCGAGGATATGCCGGCGCTGCTCGCGGATCATGCCCATTTCCTCGGCAAATCCGCTCGAGAGAATATAAGCCATAAAGGTGACATTGTCAGCGGGCATGCTCACTTCCCGCTGTTGGTCAGTTTCAACATGTTCGAATTCACGCGCCTGTGAACAGGCGGTCTCGCTGATGACCAGTTCGCCGGGTGCGGCCTGCTTGCTGAGGAAGTAGGTGATATCGAGTGTCTTGCCCAGGATGCTGCCCTTGCCATTCTGTTCGCCGATACCGGGGGCCATGAAGATATCACCGGAGTGGATGGCCATCCGGAATTCCAGAATCTGTTCGCCGTTATTGCGGCGCCGCTTGTTGATACGCGCCATGACCGACTGGAACAGGCCCGCGCAGTACAGGGCATTGATGCTGTGGTAGTCGTCGCAGGTTTCCTCGTCGAAGCACACCATCGCCGACTCGCCGTGGACGCGGTGGAATTCACCGCCGTAGAGCCTGGCAGCCTGGTTCAGGTAAAACAGGTACTCCTGCAGCAGCTCCGACAGGGTGGCAGGGTGCAGCAGTTCGATCGCCGTGTGGATGTTGACCACCTTGATGACCAGCACGCTGGCGGCGAGTCTTGCTGGCTCATTGCTATCATCATCGCGATTGCCCCTCCAGATGCCGGTTTCCAGCAGCTGCTCTTCCATTTCCTGGTGTTTCACCAAGAGGCGGTCGACCGCGTGCTGCAGGCGGCCGGTTTCATCGGCGGCCAAGTCTTCATCATCGTCGTCACCGATACTGCCGGAAATGTCATCGGTCAAAGCGCGCACCGGCGCCGTGATGCGGCCTGCCAGCGCAAACGCGGTCGTGATGACCAGCACCATGGAAACGCCCAGCAGCAACAGGAACAGGTTGCGCAGGCGCTGGCGGTAATTGTTGGCGCTGCGCGTGTCGAGCTGGATGAGGACCGTACCGGCGATGGCGTCCTGCACGGAAATGCTTGCCGTATAGAAGTCGGCTTCTCCCTGGGGGTCCTGCTGTCCGGCTCTCGCGATCTGCACATCGTCGGCGTCGTGGACGCTGGCGAACAGGACGTTGTCATCCCGGACCAGCTGGGTGAGCACTACGTTCAGGCCGAGCAGGTCGTTGACCAGCACCAGTTCCCTGACGCTGGTGGCGGTCTGATCGGCGAGGGAGGCGCCGAGCATGTTGCGGTATTCGTCAAGGGATCGGTTGAGTTCGTTCTGGAACAACAGCCAGAAGGCCGTGGTGACGATCAACAGCAGCAAGGAAAAACTGAAGGCGATCTGGTGTCTGATTTGCATGGAATGCTGCAAGGGAAGTTGCAGGGGCAGGTTGCCCGGCCCGTTACTCCGCCTGGTGGTTGGGTTATGACTGGTGGTCTCCGGCAATGCCTGCTATCCGTCAAGACGATGAGTGCGGCTATATTATCGCTTCTTTAACCAGTGTTGGGAAAATTCACCTATCTCGTGACAAATTCCCGTCAGCCTTGTCCGGCGCCGCGAGCATGATGGCTTGCGGGAGACGACTGTCGGGTGCAGGCAGTGCCGCCTGCAGGCAGTCGCCCTGGACATGGTCGACCCCCAGGTCGAACAGCAGCGGCAGCAACGTGATGTCATCGAGAGCGGTGACCGCCACGCTGATGCGCCGTTGATGCAGGACATTGATGAGCTGGCGGGTTTGCTGCTGCATTTCCAGGCTGTAGGGCAGGCCCCTGACCATCCCGGTATCGAGGCGTACACTGGCGGGGGTGAACCCGGCCAGCACCGGCAGCGGATCCAGCCGGCTGCCGAAGTCCGCCAGCACGATGCCGATGCCATGCGCCGCCAATGTCTTGCATAGCGCGGTTACGTGACCGTTGTCCCCCTGCATGTCGGTTTTGCTGACCAGCAGCTGCAGGCGTTCCGGTGGAGCCCGCCGCTGTCGAAGCCGGCTTGCGAGCCAGTCCGGCAGCCCCCGCCTGGCCAGGGTATTGGCGCTGACAGGGACCTGGAAAACGATATCCGTGTTGTCAGCAAAAACTGCATCGAGCACAAGTGCATCCAGCGCTGCCGCCAGGTTGTTGATGTTGGCGCAGGCCAGGACCTCACCGGTTGGCAGGGTTTCGCCATTGACGCCCGGCACGGCCCAGGTTGCTTCGTAGCGCGGGCCTCCTTCCGGGCGCAAGGCAAGCACCGGCTGGTAGTGGACGGTCACCAGCCGGTTTTCCAGTGCCAGCCGGATGTCGTCCGCCAAGGTGGAGGAGCATACAGTCGCCCAGTGCTCGGCGGCACAAGGTTGCCGCCCGTTGCCGGAGTTCAGCCGCGCGCGCCGCACAACGGCTTCCGCATCCGGGTCATGGGGGTTGATAACGGCAAGCCCGGTGGACACGCTAAGCGTGATGTCTCCTGCGATTGGCGGCAGCAGGGAATCGTTCACTTTATCCGCAATATACTGCGCCAGCCTGGCGCCTTCGGTTGGCGTGGCATCGTACAGCAGCACGCCGAATTCATCGATCGCCAGGCGCGCCGCCGTGTAAGGCTTGCCGTGGGATTGCTCCAGGAAGCCGGCGATATCCGCCAGCACGTGCTGGGTTGCCGTCGTTCCCAGGCATTCCAGCAACTGCCGGAATTTATCGATGCGCGTGACAAGCAGCAGGCTGGCAATGTTGTCGTTTTCCGCCGATGCAATGGCCGCTGCCAGGCGCGCCGAAAATGCGGGCAGGTTGTCGAGACGGGCGAGGATGTCTTCTTTCGCAGGCTCAACCCCGGCATGCACCGCGTCCACCTGCAGGCAGGGAGCCTATTTATATAAAGAAGGAGTAACGGTGAGACTGAGGGCTAGCGGTGGCCCGGGAACCGCGGCGATGACCTGCAGGGCAGCAGGGTTGAGTGCAACCTGGCGCAGGCATGGCATCTCCAGGAGGTGCAGGGGGAGTGCGCGTGCATCAGCGATCATGGCCGACATCCGTTTCCTGTGCTTGCGGGCGAGTCCGTGCCCGTGTTTACCCGAACTAGGCGGCCGGCGTCTTCGCCCCGGCGCCCGCTTGTTCCCGCACCAGCTTTGGCACCAGGTAGCCTGGCAGCCGGTCGCGCAATGCCGCCATCAATTCCCGGGCTTGCTGCTCCGGTACGTCAAAGTGGGCGGCGCCGGTCACCCGGTCAAGCAGGTGCAGGTAGTAAGGCAGCACGCCTGCCTCGAACAGGCGCTCGCTCAACGCGGCCAGGGCATCAGTCGAATCATTCACCTGTTTCAGCAGTACGCTCTGGTTGAGCAGGGTCAGGCCGGCCGACTTCAGCGCCAGGCACGCACTGATCACGGCAGCGTCGATTTCCTGGGCGTGGTTGCTGTGTATTACCACGATAGTCCGGAATCGCGGATTTGCCAGTATCCGGCAAAGATTGTCCGTGACGCGCTGGGGAATCATGACGGGCAGGCGGGTATGGATGCGGATGCGGCGCACATGTTCGAAGTCCGCCAGCTGTCGGTAGAACCAGTCCAGGTAGCTGTCGGACAGGGTCAGGGGATCGCCGCCGCTGAGAATGACTTCCGTGATCGAGGTGTCCGCACCGATATAGGCAAGGCTGTCCTGCCACTGCTGCTTGCCCGGCAGGTTGTCCTGGTAGGGAAAGTGGCGGCGGAAACAGTAGCGGCAGTGGATCGCGCAGGCTGCCGTGACCAGCAGAAGCGCGCGGCCATCATACTTGTGCAGGATGCCGGGTGCGGGGTTGCTCGCGGCCTCGCCCAGCGGATCGGTTTCAAAACCGGGTGCCGGGCTGGCCTCCGCCATGGCCGGAAACACCTGCAGCAGGAGCGGGTCAAACGGGTCGCCCTTTACCATGCGGCCAAGGAAGGGCAGGGGAACGCGCACCGGAAACTGCGCCAGCAGGGGGTGGCCCGCCGGCAAGGCGGCCAAGTCGAGGTCGAGCAGGCGGCACAGTTCAGCGGCGTCGGAGACGGTATTCGACAGCAGCTCCTGCCAGGACAAGCGTTGCTGTAGGGGGATGGTGTTCAATCGGGTGATCCTTCGGGAAACGTGGCAAGGATAAAGGGAAAAAGGCAAAAAGGGAAAAAAGGCATGCAGTACAGGCAAGATGCGGCCTGATGGGCCTTTTACCGCGCATTACGGCCATTTTCCTTTCTGTTCGACTCTTGTATCATGCCCCCCTTTTCGGCACCTAATCGAGGCAGTCATGGCGACCTTCTCCACCAATGAATTTAAATCCGGCCTGAAAGTCCTGCTGGACGGGGATCCCTGCTCCATCCTGGAAAACGAATTCGTCAAACCGGGTAAGGGCCAGGCCTTCAACCGCGTGAGGCTGCGCAACCTGCTCAACGGCAGGGTGTGGGAGCGTACCTTCAAGTCCGGTGAAACCCTGGAAGGCGCCGATGTCCAGGAAACCGACATGGAGTACCTGTACACCGATGGTGAATTCTGGCATTTCATGAAGACCGACGGCAGCTTCGAGCAGATCGCCGCCGACAAAAAGGCCGTGGAAGAAACGCTGCCCTGGTTGAAGGAGCAGGACGTGTGCATGGTGACGCTGTGGAATGACAATCCCATCAACGTCTCCCCGCCGAATTTCGTGGAGCTCGAAGTCACCGAAACCGATCCCGGCCTGAAGGGTGACACGGCACAGGGCGGCACCAAACCGGCCACCCTGAGCACCGGCGCCGTCGTTAAGGTGCCCCTGTTCATTGAGATCGGTGAAGTCCTGCGCATCGACACCCGTACCGGCGAATACATGAGCCGGGCCAAGAAATAGACCGGGAACGCAGTGATGGCTGGAAACCACTGGCAGCCAGCCACTGATCACCCCATGCTCGAAGACCGCGCGGCCATGTATCGCGCGATTCGGGCTTTCTTTGAAGAACGCCGGGTGCTGGAAGTGGAAACGCCGCTCCTGGCATCCGCCATCGGCACCGACCCCGCACTCGATCCCGTCAGGGCGTCATTGTCTTCAGGCGGCAGCGTACGCGACTACTTCCTGCAAACCTCCCCTGAATTTCCCATGAAGCGCCTGCTCGCGTCAGGCAGCGGCCCGATCTGGCAGTTGTGCAAGGCTTTTCGCAACGGCGAAGCCGGCCGCCGGCACAACCCTGAATTCACCATGCTGGAGTGGTATCGCCCGGGTTTTGGTCTTCCTGAATTGATGACGGAACTCGATGCACTGCTCGCCGTACTTCTCGACTTTGCCCCGGCACAGCGCATCACCTACAGCGAGCTGTTCCGGCGTTACCTGGATATCGATCCGCTGACGGCATCTCTGGACGAGCTCAAGACCTGTGCCAGCAATGCCTTCGAAACCGCGTTCGACAGCGATAACCCCGACCACTGGTGTGACCTGCTCTTCAGCCACTGCATTGAACCGGAATTGAAAGAACCCGTGTTCATACACGATTACCCGCCGTCACAGGCGGCTTTGGCGACACTGGTGGAGGATGCGCAGGGCAGGAACGTGGCGCAGCGTTTCGAACTGGTCGCCGGCGGCATGGAGCTGGCGAACGGGTATTTCGAACTGACTGATGCCAAAACGCAGCGGCAGCGCTTCGAAGCGGATCTTGCCCGGCGCGAGGCCGAAGGCCTGCCGCGGTATGCGATCGATGAGAACCTGCTCGCGGCACTGGCCCATGGCATGCCGGCCTGCGCCGGCGTGGCGGTAGGTGTGGATCGCCTCCTGATGCTGCAGCAGGGTGTATCCGATATCCGGGACGTGCTCGCATTCCCCATCGACAGGGCATAGCCGGCACTTCAGGAAGCATTCCCGTGGCGATGCCGGAACCAGAACTAGCCTGATAGGAAAGACAGCAGTTTTGGATTGGTGGAATAACTGGAAGATGACTTCCGGCATACAATCTATGAGCTATGTGGATCATGCCGACATTCCAGTCGTCCTGAAAAAGGCAAACCCCTACACTGGTCTGCCGGGACAGGTGGTGCTTTCATGGTTTTCAAACGAACTGGTCTACAGTGCAGCGACTATAAATGTTCGAATGAATGTAGTTATGTATTTCGATTCTACCAAACTGATCAACCGTTTCTACACGTATTACGACAGGAGCGGCATAATTGACGCTACTAATACTAACGTTCTGGAAAATTAGTCGCCGAGGATTGCATCAGCTTTTTGGATGAGCCGATTTAGGTTCGTGCTGAGAAGTGCCAGCTCTCTGCAGTACGCCCTTCGGATCATCTGCTCGATTTGCTGAAAGAAATGGGTGGACAGATGTTGTTGACGGCGTTCTAACAAAAAGATGCAGCGGACGGAGTACATGCCGCCGCTGATCACGATCGTTATACGTCATTTTAAGGTCGAAAGCGGTCATTATTGCGATACAGCATATATTTGTCGAAAAAGGCCCGCTTCTGGCCGAAAGCGCACAATCTCCTGGTATCAAACCTGCCGTATAGACAGCGCGCCGATGGCTTCGCCCATCTTCACCGCCCTGTTTTCACCAAGACCTGACAGCCAGCTGGCCGCATCCTTGCCGTAAACCAGGATCACGGTCGAGCCCAGCTTGAAGCGACCCATTTCCGTGCCCTTTTCATAACGCTGTGGCGGATTCTCGTTGTCGTATTCGATCTCGAACAGTCCCTGCCCGGAAGGCGCCACCTGTCCCGCCCACACGGTTTCGATGCCGGCCACGATCATGGCGCCCACCAGGACCATGGCCAGCGGCCCTGCGTCGGTGTCGAACAGGCACACCACGCGCTCGTTGCGTGCGAACAGGTTGTCGATGTTCTCGCTCGTGGCCTGGTTCACGGAGAACAGTTTGCCGGGCACATAGATCATCTTGCGCAGCGTGCCCGCGCAGGGCATGTGCACGCGGTGGTAATCCTTGGGTGACAGGTACACGGTGGCGAAGACGCCATCCTGGAACGGCCAGGCGGTGTCTTCGGCGCCGCCGAGCAGCGCCGTCAGCGAAAAGGATTTGCCCTTGGCCTGGATAACCCGGTCTTCCGTGATTTTACCCGCAGCACTGACCACGCCATCGGCCGGGCTGACGATGACATCCGCGGCGGCATGAATTGGCCGCGCGCCATCTTTCAGGGCGCGGGTGAAAAAGGCATTAAAGGTGGGATAGGCAGTCGGGTCTTCTTCAGCTGCTTCGGTCATATTCACGCCGTAACGCTTGGCGAAGCGCGTGATGAACGCATTCTTGATCCATGGTGTCGTCGCATTGGCGAGGCGCACGACCAGGCGCGACAGCAGGTGCTGCGGCACGAGGTACTGGAAAGCAATGAACAGCCCTTTCATCAGTGGCGGTCTTGTCAGGTTTCGATCGGTGTATCCGGCAGGTTGCCCCATTCCGACCAGGAGCCGTCGTAGGCCTTCACCTTGAAGCCCAGCGCCTTGGCGATGAGGTAGGTCAGCCCGGAGCGGTGATGGGTCTGGCAGTGGGTGATGATGCTGTCGCCGTCATGGATGCCAAGTTCATCGAGCGTGGTTTTGATCTGGTCCAGGGGTTTGAGCCTGAGGTTGCGCGCAGGATCCATGGTGTGCAGCCAGTCGAGGTTGACGGCGCCGGGAATATGGCCGCCGCGGGCGGCCGACACCTTGGTGCCGATGTATTCCTCATAACTGCGCGCATCCCACACCTTCAGGTGCGGATCATCCAGGGATGCCAGTACGTCGTTGACGTCGGCGTTCACCGACATGTCCAGTGTCAGGCTGACGTCTGTCGCTGTGGCGGCAGTTGGTGTGCTTTCCGTGGGATGGTCTTCCTTGTACCAGGCATGGATGCCGCCGTTGAGGTAGGAGTAACCCTGGTGGCCGATGACGTCCAGGGTCCAGATGAAGCGACCGGCCCAGCCGCCGCCTTCGTCGTCATAGGTCACGATATGCTTGTCCGGTGTGTAACCGATGCGGGAGAACAGCGCTTCCAGCTTGTCCTTCGCAGGCAGCTTGCCAGGGGCGGGCGGGATGCCGCAGACCAGTTCCCTGGGATCGACATGCACGGCGCCAGGCACATGAGCCTGCGCATAGGTGGCGGCCTGGCTGACATCCACGATTAAAAGCTTCGGGTCGCCGAGTGCGTCGGCTAACGCCTCGGGTTCGATGATCAGGTCAAGGGTCGAAGACATAGGATCGATACCGGGTGAAAATGCGGATTCTAACTGATTCGCCTGGTGTTAGCGAAAGCAGGCAAAGGCAGGCTGCTCAGTTTTCCAGGGTCTGTCCGATCAGGCGAAAGCTGGCCATGCGCGCCTCGCTGATCTCGTTGCTGGCGACGGCGGCCTTGAGGCTGCAGCCGGGTTCCTTGTCGTGGCGGCAGTCTCGAAACTTGCAGCGGCCCAGGTACTCGCGAAACTCGATAAAGCCGTTTTCCAGGGTCTCGCGGTCGAGATGTTCGAGGTGGAATTCGCGGATACCGGGCGAATCGATGAGGTCGCCGCCATCGGGAAAATGAAACAGGCGCGCCGAGGTAGTGGTATGCCGGCCCTTGTCGCCGGCTTCCGACAATTGGCCCTCCGCGGTGTTGGCATCCGGCAGCAGGGCATTGATGAGGGCGGACTTGCCAACGCCGGACTGCCCGACGAATACCGAGGTCTTGTCATCGAGCATGGCCTTCAGCCCGGCCAGGCCGTCGCCGGACTTGCTGGACACGCGCAGCACGGGATAACCGATGCGTTCATAGATCGCCAGCAGGTCATCCAGGGCGGCACGGTTGTCATCATTGATCAGGTCGGACTTGTTCAGCAGCAGCAAGGGATGGATACGGTAATGTTCGGCTGCCACCAGGTAGCGGTCGATGAGGTTGGCGAAGGGCTCCGGCACGGGCGCGATAACGATGGCCAGCTGGTCGATGTTGGCGGCGACGGGACGCAGTTCCCCCATCCCGGCAGGGCGTTCGAGGAAATTTTCGCGGGGCAGGGCGGCAATGACGACACCGACGGGATCGCCTGCCTGGAAAATGACGTAATCCCCCGCAACCAGCGAATCGATATTCGAGCGCTGGAAGCAGCGGAATATGCTGCCCTGGTTGTCGCCTTCGAGCGCCTCGATGTCCAGCTGCTGGCCGAAATTGGAAATGACGATGCCTTTCTGCTCGGCACCCAACTGGGTGGTATTGGGTGAAGAGCTGAGTGGAATTTCAGCCCGGGCTTCCTTTTTTGCCGCCCGCTCGGCGTAGGCGTCCTGCATCTTCTGAATGCGCCACAGCTGGCGGCGGCTGAGCTGCTTTTTCTTCATGCCGAGGGGATGCTGTGGTTTTCGGTCATTAGCACTTATCTTCAGGGGCTTTCTTGCTACAATCGTGGGCAGTATATAAGAAGCGCTCACTGTCATTCTATGGATAAAAAGCAGCACCTCATCTGGATCGACCTGGAGATGACCGGATTGATCCCCGAATCCGACCGCATCATCGAAATCGCCACCATCATCACCAACACCGACCTGCAGGTGGTCGCGGAAGGTCCCGTGCTGGCCATTCACCAGTCCGCCCAGACCATGGCCGGCATGGATGACTGGAACCAGCGCCACCATGGCGCGTCCGGCCTCATCGAACGGGTGAAACTTAGCCCCTACAACGAAAGCGAGGCGGAGCAGATTACGCTGAAATTCCTGGACGAATATTGCGAGCGCGGGTTTTCACCCATGTGCGGCAACAGCATTTGCCAGGACCGCCGCTTCCTCGCCCGCTACATGCCGTCCCTGGAAGCCTTCTTTCACTACCGCAATCTCGACGTCAGCTCCGTCAAGGAACTGGCCAAGCGCTGGCGCCCGGATGTTGCCGACGGGTTTAAGAAGGAAAGCAGCCACAAGGCGCTGGAGGATATCCGGGATTCGATCGCGGAGTTGCGTCACTATCGCGAGCACTTTTTTAAAACAGCCCGCTGAAGGCTCTTTAACACGACCCGCTGAAGGCTTTTTAAGTGCCCCCGCTGATTTTTTCCCCGCCCAAAAAAATGCCCTGCGAGAGCAGGGCAAGTAGGGACTAACGGGCAATCGGAGTATTGCCAGAGGAGACCGGCGGGGCCGGTAATACTTTCAAGACCAATTATTCCTATCCACGGGACCTGCCTACCACTGGATCACTCACCTGTCGTTTTTGCTCTGAACGGACGATACTTGCCGGCACCGCACG
>JALRBG010000041.1 GCA_023257855.1 Pseudomonadales bacterium
GTTTTTGTTAGGCTGAAAAAAAAGCCGCTAGGCTTCCTAAGCTAGCGGCTTTTTTGCTTCCACTTTACTTCATGGAAAATGGTGGAGCTAAGCGGGATCGAACCGCTGACCTCAACACTGCCAGTGTTGCGCTCTCCCAGCTGAGCTATGGCCCCGCTTTCATTCACAAACCTGCCTGAAATTTGTCCAGCTTTTTCAGGCAGCTGCCGTCACGGAACGGCGAAGGTGCGCATTGTAGGGAGGACCCCCTGCCCTGTCAACAATTTCAGGGATTCCGGGGCCTTGCGCCGGTTTTCGACCAAAATCCGGGACTTACTCGCCTTGTTCCGTGTCCTTTGCTCCCAGGCCCTCCAGCGTGAGCTGGCGGAAGTCGGATTCCAGTTTCTTGGCGCCCTTTTTCGACACACCGCCTAACAGTTCGATGGCATGGCGCAACCTCGCACGCGTCATGTCCTTGCCGATGATGGCAATGGAATCGATCACCGACACCGACACTGACGTACCGGCAATGGCGATGAACACCGGGAACAGGAAATCGCGGATCTTGATGCCCATCTGCTCGGCCATACCCATCAGCAGGCCCTCGATGCGGTCGCGGTGCCATGCGGGCAGTGTCTCGATGGCCCAGGCGATGAACTGGAGGATCTTCACGCTGTCTTCCTGGCTGATGACCTTGTGGGTGAAACTGTCCACGGCAATGGCCGGCATGCCGCTGGCAAAGAAGCCGGCCAGCGGGGCCACGTCGGTGAAGCGCTCAACCCTTGGTTTGATCAGGGGCACGATCTGGTGCAGGACCTCCGGGTTGAAGGCCCACTCGCCGAAACGCTGCATGAACTCCTCGTCGGACAGTTTCTCGCGCAGGTAGCGGCCGTTGAGCCAGTCCAGCTTTTCGGTATCGAAGACCGGGCCGCCCAGGGAGACGCGGTTGATGTCAAAATTGGCGATCATGTCATCTACCGAGAACAACTCCTCACCATTGGGCATGCTCCACCCCATCATGCCCAGGTAGTTCACCACCGCTTCGCTCAGGTAACCCATCTTCCTGTAGTAGCCGATGGAAGTCGGATTCTTGCGCTTGCTGAGCTTGCTCTTGTCGGCGTTGCGAAGCAGCGGCATGTGGATAAACACCGGCGGCTCCCAGCCGAAGTATTCATAAAGCTTCAGGTGCTTGGGCGCCGAATTGATCCATTCCTCGCCGCGGATGATATGGGTAATGCCCATCAGGTGATCATCCACCACGTTGGCCAGGTGGTAGGTCGGCATGCCGTCGGATTTCATCAGCACCTGCATGTCCACCTGGGCCCAGTCGATCTCGATATCGCCGCGCAGCATGTCCTTCACCACGCAGGTGCCCCGCCGCGGCTTGTGCATGCGGATGACGTGGGGCATGCCCTTGTCCAGGTTGGACTTGACCTCGTCCAGGGTCAGGGCCTGGCACAGACCATCGTAGCCGGGCTGAAGCTTATTTTCCTGCTGCTCCCTGCGCAGAGCATCAAGGCGCTCTTCGGTGCAGAAGCAGTAGAAGGCATTGTGGCTGTCGATGAGTTTGTGGACATGCTCTTTATAGATGTCGCTCCGCTCGCTCTGGCGGTACGGCCCGCAGGGGCCTCCCTTGTCCGGGCCCTCCTCCCAGTCCAGGTGCAGCCAGCGCAGGGAATCCAGGATGTCCTGCTCTGACTGACGCGTGCTGCGCGCCTGGTCGGTATCCTCGATGCGCAGGATGAACTTGCCGCCCATCTGGCGAGCGAAACACATATTGAACAGCGCGATGTAGGCGGTGCCGACATGGGGGTCCCCGGTGGGTGACGGGGCGATTCTGGTTCTGACTTCTGGCATGCGGTTTTTGTTCTTTTTTCTAGGTGAATCAAATTTTCGCTAAACGCCGGATGGCGGTTCTTTGAACCTTATCCGGCCTACGGCTTCGACAAGCCCTACCTTGTCGAAAAGACAGGCGATTATACGCGCTGGGACACCGGAGTGCACCGCATCGGGTCAGGCATCACGAACCG
>JALRBG010000045.1 GCA_023257855.1 Pseudomonadales bacterium
GCCCACGTCGCGATCGGCATCGTCATCCTCATGACGATGTTCGCGATGTCGCTGCAGGGCCGACTCGGCCCGGAGCGGGCCGAGGCACTCGAGATCGCCGGCCTGTACTGGCACTTCGTTGACCTGGTCTGGGTGTTTATCTTCGCATTCTTCTATCTCTGGTAAGCCCTTTTTAAAATATGAAGGGCTTTGATAAGCCAATAAGAGGTCATTAACTTATGTCAAACGTACAAGCAAACACAGCTGAAGCCGGCGGCCAGGAACACCCAATCGGGGTATACCTGAAAGTCTGGATCCTGCTGTTCGTCCTCAGCTTTTTCTCCTACCTGGTCGACTTTTTCGACCTGCAGGGCATGCTGCGCTGGACTCTGATTATTATCTTCATGCTGCTCAAGGCCGGTTTCATCATAGCCATTTTCATGCATGTCATGTGGGAGCGCATGGCGCTCATCACTGCCATCCTGGGACCACCCCTGTTGCTACTGTTCCTGATAGGGTTCATGATTTCTGAAGGCTTCTACGTCTTCGGTACTCGCGTTGACTACATGGGCCATCCCGCTGCGGCAGAAAGAAACCACGTGGTACATGAGGAAGGCGGTCACGAGGAAGGCATGGAAGCAGATCACTAAGCCCGATTACGGTAATTCAACCAATTCAGATACAACATCATGCTAACTGACAAAGAAAAACTGGAACAATACGAGGAAGGTAGCGACAGCGATGCCGACGCCTTTGCCGCCATCATGATCATCGTGATCATCGGACTCACCTTTGTTCACTACATCAATTCCTGATTGCCCTGCAATCAACCCGCAATACTAAGGGCCGGCTTTAGCCGGCCCTGTCATTTCTGAACCTATCTTCTTGTTTTAACTGTCTATTTCTATAATTCAAGGTGTTGATATACATCAATGCCTGCACAGCCCCCGGTTCCCTATACTGCTCTCACAGTCAAACAAGCAGGGTGGATGGATACCATGTTATTCGTAATTTTGGCTTGATCACGTTCTTCACTAATGGCGTCATTACAGCAACACTTGTCGTCCTGGCCTCGCATAAAATTCACGCTTGAGATTACACAAACGCTTCACTCTATCTCCTGGCCACATTCTTTTTGATCAAGAGAATCGTGGTTTGTCTCTTATCTTCTCCATGTTAATACAACCCTCTCTTTGGCATAATAGCCCGCCCTGACGCTTAACAACCTTGCAATTCCCGATTCATGAAAAGCAGAACCTTCACATTTGGTGAGCTGGAAATCCGGTTCAACTGGGTCATCGCTATTTTCGTCCTGGCCGCCTTCAGCGGTCTGGTCAGGCTCGGTATCTGGCAGCTGGGGCGGGCCCAGGAAAAAATCGACCTGCAGGAAACCTACAATGAAATGGGTATCGATTATGCGACGCCTGTTGAAGAGGTAGGGATGTCAGGGCTGGAAAACGACGCCCTCACGATCCAGAACCTGCATGTTTCTCTTACCGGGCACTATATAAACGAAAAAAATCTATTCCTGGTGTATGTAACATACCAGGAAGCCTTGGGTTATGAGGTAGTCACCCCCTTCCGGCTGGATTCGTCTGAGAAGGTGGTCTTCGTCAGCCGTGGATGGGTGTATGCAAACACCTACGAGGAAATGCTGACAAAGGTGCCGCCCATCGAGGGCGACCTTACCGTGACCGGGCAGCTCTTCGTGCCCACAGTAAAACAGGCCGCCCGTACGAATGATATCGATCTCTCCCAACCGAAGTGGCCACTGGAAATCCGCTACCTCAACACACTGGAGCTGGCTCCCTTGTTCGAGGAGAGCATCTTTCCCTACGAAGTCCGCCTGGACGAGGACCAGGAAGGCCTGTTCATCCGCCATTGGCCCACTGTCTACGTGGATACCGGTCGCAATTTCTCCTACGCCCTGCAGTGGTTCTCCATGTCCATCGCCCTGCTCATCGTCACATTTGTCCTCAGCAGCAATATCCTGCAAATCATGAACAGGCGCTCCAAACTTCTGTAAACCCCGAGCATCCGGTTTATATTGAGTATGCATGGGGCCATTGCTATGCTTTGGCGCAATTACCGGTTCGCTTATACCAAGGAGAGACACATGCGCCGATTACTGACCCTTATGACCCTGTCCGTACTGTTCACTGCTTTATCCACTAACCTGTTCGCCCAGGGCATCCAGCAAGACGTGCAGAGCGCCATGGCTAGTGCTATCCGCACGGCAGAAGACAAGGCCCGCGACCAGTACCGCAAACCTGACGAGGTGCTTGCCTTCTTCGGGCTGGAAGACGACATGCGGGTCATCGAGATCTGGCCGTTCGGCGGCTGGTACACCAAGATCCTGGGGCCTGTATTGCGTGACAATGGCATGCTCTATACCACCCAACCGGATCTCGGATCCTACAGCGATGCCCTGGAACCTACCCTGCAGCTTCCCGATATGGATCGCGTCGTAAAACTGGATTACAACAGCCGTGCCAGGACTTCCGACAGGGACATGTGGATCGGTCCGGGTGGCGACTGGAGCATCGAGCCCGTGGATATGGTGCTGACCTTCCAGAACTACCACAACATGAACTATGACGACCGCATGGCGCTTAACGAAACGATCTATAACGCCCTGAAACCCGGTGGCATCTACGGTATTGTTGACCACACCCGCCGCCACAACGAGCCCGGCGCCCGTTTCAATGGCCGTCGTGTCGATCCCGTTCTCGCCATCAAGGAAATCCAGGACTCGGGATTCATCTTCGAGGATTATTCTGACCTGCTGTACATGCCTGATGACCAGCTGACACTGGAAGTTGGCCTGCCGGAGGTCAGCGGCAAATCGGATCGTTTCGTGCTGAAGTTCAGGAAACCGGAGTAACGGCTAAAAAAAGACCCAGCTGACTGCGCGATTCGGCCCGCTCTCGCTGCAGCTGGGTTTCCCCGTCCATCCGGCTCTGTTCAAGCTGCTCCCGCAGTACTACCGAGGTGTTCGATAACTGGCTCACTTCCGAGCTCCACAGGGCCTTGTTCTGCTGCAGCTCATCTTCGCGCGCGAACTGATGGCTTTCCAGTTCACTGCGCTGGGTCTGGATGGTTTCCCGGAGTTGGGCAATTTCGGCGGCCGCTTCGTTGCGGGCCTTCTGCACGGCCTGGTCCTTTTCCAGCAGCAGGTTATCGATTTCCTGGCGCAGGCTCCGGGCGACGGTTTTCAGCTGGGCGATTTCCTTGCTGGCTTCACGAACAGCTTCGGCGATGCGCTGCTCGCTATTCATGTGCAGGGTATCCAGCTCCTGGCGCAGTACGGTGATGGTACTTTTCAGGTGCCGGATCTCTTTCTCCGTCTCCAGATTGTAAAGTTCAAGATGCTCGGAGAAATGTATTTTATCGCCCTGTTTTTTCATGAATTTCTGAATTCAGAGCAACAGGGCGGGATAAGATAAACGTTATTCGGGGCTTGTGCCACAGGGTTTGGCCCAGCGTCGATGGGTGCAAAGCACGGTCTGTTTGCCTGGCTTTAGTCCGTGGCCGCCAGGCCCGAATAGGGACCGGTGGCGTGGGCGATGCGCCCGCCGACCAGCGTAAGCACCGGCTGCATGGTTTTGATTGCCTCGGCATCAATATCGAGAAAATCCTTGTCCAGGACAACCAGGTCGGCCAGCTTGCCGGTTTCCAGCGATCCCAGGTCATCCTCCTCGCCCAGGAACCAGGCGTTGGATGCCGTATACAGCCGCAGGGCGTCGATACGCCCGATCTGCTCGCCGGGAATGATGACCTCGCCGCCGGCATTCTTGCCGGTTACCATGTAGTAGATCGACAGCCAGGGATTGAGCGGTCCGACAACACCGGAATCGGTGCCGGCCCCCATGCGGATCCCACTTTCCAGCAGCGTCCTGAAGGGCGGTCCCGGGTTCCAGGCAACAGAGCCATTGCGCAGGTAATCATGGTCCTGGACCCGGACATTGACGCCGATAGCTGCCAACCGGCGGATCTGGTCGGGCGTGATCTCAAAGATATGCTCCAGGCTCCAACGCAGGTCCGCCAGGGGAATGCGCTCGGCAACCCGTTCCATGATGGTGAGGTAACGCTCGATTTCGTCTTCCCGGATGGTGTGCTGGGACAGCGGCCAGCCCGCCCTGGCGACGTTCAGGTAGGCCTCGAATACCTCGTCGTCATTGGCCTCATCGGCAATGACCCGCTCGCCCACCCCGACAGCCTTGTACCAGCCGTCGCCCATGCCATAGGTCGCATTGAGCACCCGGGCGCTGACGGAGCGCAGGTCGTCCTGCGACAGGATGTCGCGATGGTCGTACTGCAAGCGGATGCGCAGCGGCAGCAGGCCGTCACGCCAGATGGCGTCGAGCACGGTCAGGTTGGGACGGTCGTCAATATCCAGGTGGGCGCCGAGGAAATCGCAGCAGCCCTGGTCAACCACGGTGGTCAGGCCAAGGCCTGTGGCGTAGTCCATGTATTCGAAAAAGCGGCTGCGCATACGTTCGTCGGTGCGGGTTCGGAGGACATAGCGCAGGCCGGTGCCGTCATTGGAGACAATCCCGTCATCGGATACCGGAATGCCGGCCCTTTCCAGGACGGTACGTGCCGTCGCGTTGACCATGCCTTCGCGCAGGTAGCCCGCCTGGATCCAGACGGGGTGATCCGGTACGGCTGCTGTCAATTCTGCATAGGTCGGGAAGCGTCGTTCCGTAAACTGCAGGGGCGTGATACCGCCGATGGAGACGATCCACTCGCCCGGTTCGGCTCGGCTGGCGGCATCCACCAGGGCCGCCTGCAGGGAGGCGATATCGGTGGCACTTTCCAGGCCCGTGATGAAGGGTCCGGGCGCCTGCGCCGTCCTGACAAAATGGGTATGGGAATCGATGAGGCCGGGGATGACGATACGTCCGTCGAGATCGATGACATCCACGCAGGCTTCATTCGCCGACCCCGTGCCGCCGATGGCAATGATGCGATCGCCGCGAATGCGCAGGCTGCTGGCGGTGCTGTCACTGGCATCCATCGTGAGAATGGTGCCGTTGGTGAGGAGGATGTCGGAGGAGCCGATGCAACTCTCGGCAGCTGCTGCTGATTGGGAGAGAAGCGCCGTGAAGAAGACGGCGTTACAGGTCGTGACAATCGATGAGTGTTTTTTTAGTGGCATGGTATCCCCCTGGAATTCATCGCTAGGATAATGGGGGAAGGTATGGGCGTCTAGTTGGGAGTGCGCCACCCAAAAATGAAAAAACCCGCCAAAAAGGCGGGTTTTGTCATTTTGGCGCACTCGGAAGGATTCGAACCTTCGACCGCTCGGTTCGTAGCCGAGTACTCTATCCAGCTGAGCTACGAGTGCAAAATTTGAAGGGGCGCATTGTCCGGTATTTGCCCGTTCAAGTCAATTTCAACGGGCTAATATCCAGCAATTTCAACGACTTTTTCCGCCATGCCGGTATAATGGCCCGCCTTTGCCAAATACCCGGAAAAACAACCACCTGCGCATGCTGTTACAGGACATACAAACCGACCAGCTCAGCCTTGACCGCCTCGAAATCCGCCCTGGCGAATGCTGGGCCGTGCTCGCCCGCAACGGCTCCGGCAAGCAAATGCTCACCGGGGTCATCACAGGCGATACCCTGCTCAGGCACGGCTCGGTCAGCCACGACTTTGCCAACATCGGGGTCCTGTCCTTCGAGTCCCAGCAGGCGCTGTACGAGGCAGAGCTGAAGCTGGATGACAGCGACTTCATGGACCGCATCGATCCGGGCTCCACCGTGCGGGAGCTGCTCGGCCTGCACAAGGGCATTCCCGATACCCTGGCCTTCCTGGGCCTTGAAAAGATTCTCGACCGTGGCTACCGCCTGCTCAGCAGCGGCGAAGGCCGCAAGGCGCTGCTGGCCCGGATCATTCTCCAGGAGCCCGACTTCCTTATCCTCGATGAGCCCTACGACAGCCTCGACCTGCAGACGCGGGCCGAACTGCAAAGCTTCTTTGCCGGGCTGCTGGCCGAGGGCAAAATGCAGCTGCTGTTCCTCTTCAACAAGGCTGATGAGCTGAGCGAGTGGCATACCCATGTCGCCATCATCGAACAGGGCACGCTCGTCGCCCAGGGGGAAAAGGCAGTGGTGATGGACAACCCCGCCGTCACCGCCCTGCTCGATTTCGACCCCGCTACCCTGCCTGACTGGCCGGTCGATCTGCCCCGTCGCGAACCGGGCGATCCCCTGGTACGCCTGAGCAGGGGCAGCGTCCGTTACGGGGAAACCGTGATTTTCAGTGAGGTCGGCCTGGTGGTGAACCAAGGCGACCATACCCTGCTCACTGGCGCCAACGGCTCCGGCAAATCCACGCTGCTCAGCCTCATCACCGGTGATCATCCGCAATGCTACGGCAACGACCTCACCGTCCTGGGTTACAGGCGCGGCAGCGGGGAAAGCATCTGGGATGTCAAGAAACAGATCGGAATCGTGTCGCCGGGCCTTCACCGCGACCACCGCGTGCCGGGATCAGCCCTGCATATCGCGCTCAGCGGCTTTTTCGACAGCATCGGCCTGTACGATACGCCCACGGCGGAACAGATCGCCCACGGCAGGCAGTGGCTGGCCCTGGTTGGCATGGCTGACCGCGCGCAGGTGCCTTTCAAGCAACTCAGTTACGGGGAGCAGCGCCTGGTGCTGGTGGCGCGGGCGCTGGTCAAGCAGCCTGCCCTGCTGATTCTCGACGAACCCACGCAGGGACTGGACGATGTGAATCGTCACCGTGTGATGTACTTCCTGGAACACCTGAGCAGCCAGCACCGCACCACGATCATCATGGCCAGCCATCGGCTCGACGAACGACTGCCGCTGTTCCGGCATCATCTGGACCTGGATACCCTGTAAAACGGTCAGTACTTTTCTTCGGCGATGTCGCGGGGTATTTCGTAAGCGGATGAGCACAGCAGGTCTGACTGGAAGATGATGCCGTGATGCGGCTCGCCGATCTCGGCAACGTCATAGATATACTTGAAGATCTCGTCGGCCTTTTCCGCCGGCACCACCACGGTCAGCAATTCCTTTTCTGTCTGCTCGCTAATACCGCGTCTTGAAATCGGGTTGTACCTGCCGGCACCACGGGCCATGTTGATGTTGCCCGTATTGATGCCATGATCCTTGCGCAGCCCGATGAGCACCTTGCGGCCGGCACCCTTGGGTATGATGCTGGTAATGAGTTTCTGCCGACCCAGCTTGACGCTTCTGCGCTGGGAATCAGCTTGCCATCATATCCAAACTGGACCGGTTATGGAACGTCAAATGGCCTGAAAGTTGATTAAAAACATAAACTTGCAAACCACGTTATGAAACCGGGTTATTCCCTGTTCTGCTGGGCGTAATA
Source organism: Pseudomonadales bacterium (assembly GCA_023257855.1). Lineage (GTDB taxonomy): Bacteria > Pseudomonadota > Gammaproteobacteria > Pseudomonadales > Pseudohongiellaceae > Eutrophocola. Next base: position 7,348 of record JALRBG010000045.1, read on the forward strand.
GGCACGTATCGGACCAAACGGTCCATATTGGTGCTGCTCCTGCGGGAAAGGGTCGGCATAGGGCGGATAGGGACTGTCAACCGGCTTGCGGAACAGCTCCGGGTAATCTTCTTCCAGCCCTTCCTTGACCGGCCTGGGTTTGGAATTGATGTAGGCAGACACATCATAGGCCTCGTCGTCGCTCAGGTCGGCCTGGCCCAGCGGCATGCGCGCCTTGATGAAATTGGCCGCCGTCAGCACCCGGTTCATGCCGGCGCCGTTGTTGTAGCTGTCCGGCCCCCATAAGGGCGGAAAGGTATAGCCTTCACCGATATCCCTCGTTGCCTTCAGTCCTTCCCCGTTTTCACCGTGGCAGATTTTGCATTTTTCCTGGTAGACGATTTCCCCCGCCACCAGGTCGGCGCGGCGGTCCGGCTCGGTAAATGCCGGCGGCTCGATGAACGCGGTCCTGGCCGGCGACATGGCGCCGTACTGGCGGCTCAGTTCCAGGATGTAACTTTCCATGGCGATCATTTCCACGCTGTCGCGCGGCAGGGGCTTGCCCGCCATGCTGCGCTCCATGCAGCCGTTGATGCGGTCGCGCAGGTCGCGTTCGCCACCGTCCCTTCCTGAGAACCTGGGATAACGTTGGGCAGTCTCCAGGAGGGACAGCGTGCCCGGTGAGGCGCCGCTTTCCAGGTGGCAGGATGCACAGTCGAGGCCGTTGCCGCTGTATTGCAGCGCGGGATCTGCCTGCCCGGTTCCGAGGTGCTTGGTCGTTTCCCGCAACAGGCGCTGGCCGTATTCCGGGGTCGGGGCTGGCGCGTCATCCAAGGCGACCGCCGCCACGGACGCTTCCCGGTTCAGTGTAGCCAGCACCACGACAGCGCCAAACACCGCCGTCGCAACCAGGGACAGCACCAGACCCTTTTTCCTGTCGATGTCAGCCATTTCGATCTTTATCTTTTATCGGCATCGTTTGCCGCAAAGCGTTCATCATAATCGTGCACTTGCTGCTGAAAATGGCGCTTGGGCTCCTCGATGCGCCGGCGCAGGTCACTGCTGAATAACCAGAGCACGACAAACACTCCTGCCAGAACCAGGGCGGATACAACAATCACATTGGCGATCATGGCTGCTCCCCGAAGAAGGCGCGCAGGTAATGGGTCACCGCCAGTATCTCTTCTTCAACGAGCCGGTCTGTCCAGGGCGCCATGGGCGTGCCTTCCACGCCATTGACCAGTGCGGCCACGCTTTGCCCGACATACGGACGCACCCTGGTGAAATCCGTCGGGGCAATCGCCAGTTCAGGGGCGGCAAATCCGCGGCCGTCACCCTCTTCCCCGTGACACTGGACACAGTTGGCATTATAGACACTTTCACCGGTAGCCAGTTGTTCAACCGTCACTGCCATGACCGGTTCTGCCACCATGAAGGACCGCACCGTCGCTGCCAGTGCCGCCAGCTGTCCCGCTGGCAGATCCCGCCAGGCAGGCATGGCAGTCCCCGTAATGCCATGCCACAACACTTCCGCCAACCGGTCATCGGTATAGGCATGTTCACCGAGATCTGCCGGTTTCGGCAGCAGCCAGGCTGCTGCAGGGCCGTCTCCCCTGCCTGCGTTGCCGTGGCAACCAGCGCAATAGTTCTGCCAGAGGTCAGCACCGCCTGGTGCTGCCCTGTCCGCAAGGGCGGGATAGTCTCCTGTTGTTCTTGTGCGTCCCGGGTGGTTATTGAGCGCGGATGCATTCAGCGACATCTGCGCCCACCTGTCATTCGGGTACAGCTCGCTGGCTCGCTGATCCCCGTCCGGCCACGCCAGCTCGCGGGCACGCCCGAGAGATTCGAGATAGGCAACCAGATCGCGGGCATCCTGTGTCGGTTTGTCTGCCGCGCCATCGAAAAAGCCGGCATAGGATGGCATGACCGACCAGGGCACGACATCGCGTGGCGCAAACAGGTGAGCGAAGTGCCAGTCCACCGGGCGGGTGCCAGTGGTGCGCGACAGGTCGGGACCGACGCGTCGGGTGCCCCACATGTGCGGCGTGTCGAACTGCCCTTCCCATGCTAGCGTCGGCGCACCGAAACGAGCCATGTCGGCGTCCGTGTAACGAATCTGCTGGGTATGGCAATACGCGCACCCTTCGCGGGCATAGATGGTACGCCCGCGCAGTTCACTGGCACTCAGGCCGTACACGTTGTCTGGCGACATGTCGCTGATCTGCCTGTCCAGTGCTCGCCCGGGCAGCACACCCAGCAGGAACACTGACAAGCAGAAAAAGACGATGGCAGCCGTCGCGGACACGCGATAGGACATGCGCAGGATAAAGGCAGGTTCCTGCCCGGGCATGCGGGAGGGCGTCGCTGCAGGCGCTGCCTGCGAAGTTTTCCTGGCGGCGTCGATGGCGGCCCTGCCGGCGCCGCGTTCACCGGTAACCAGGCCGTAAAAAACCAGCAGGAAGCCTGCCGTGATCGGCACTGCCGACAGTGTCCTCACCAGCCAGTAAGGCCTTGCCTGCAGAACGGACTCCATCCAGGGGGATCCATCCAGCCAGCGCGCGGATTGCACCAGGCCGGCCAGGGTCAGGTCGATGAACATGATCGTTACCCCTGCCGTGAGCAGACAGAAGGCCCAATTCAGGGCTACCGCGTTGTAGCGTGCCCAGGGAATGCGCTGCCAGGCATGCACGATGCCGCCGATTCCCGCGAACGTGGCAAAGCCAAGCATGGCGAGATGGGAATGCCCGATGACCCAGTCACTGAAATGAATGACCCGGTTGAGTGTCATCTGCGCCTGCAGTGCACCCTGCACACTGACGACCAGGTAAAAAATCGTCGCCATGATCGCAAAGCGCAAACCCGTGTCGCCTTTCAGCCATCCGCCGCCGCGAGCGGACAGCAGTAGATTGGTGACCACGATGACGACGATGATGCCCAGCAAGGCCGAGGCGGCGATAGCGCCCATCTGCGCCGACATGGGAATCACGGAGAACACATAATGGTGGGTGCCGTTCAGGGGATAGAGAAAGAACAGTCCCCAGAAACCCAGCATCGACAGGAAGTGACTGAATACGGGTCTTCCGGTCGTGGCCGGGATCACGAAGTAAAGTATGGACAAGGCCAGCGGAGTGACAAACAGACCGACGGCATCGTGAATCCACAGGCCGGTAAAAGCAGCGCTTTCGGCACCGGGGACCAGTTCCGGCACGATATTGCCCATGGGATAGGCCAGCAGCGTGAACACGAGCGAGCCAATGATGTACCAGCTCGACACATACAGCTCTTCCAGCCCGTTTTTGAAAAACGGCGGCAGAAACTGGATGGCGGCAAGCACGAGGGCGGCAATGACAAAGTAATCCACGACTGGCGGAAACTCGGCCCATTCAATGGGCTGGCTGATCCCTGCCAGCACCAGCAGCCAGCCGGGAATCACCACGATGAAATTCCACAGGCCGAACAGCCAGCGCCCCAGTCTGGCGCTGGTCACCTGCCGGCCCGCCAGCACAGGCACGGCATGGTAGAGGAAGGCCAGGAAGGCGTTGCCCAGCCAGCCGATCATGATGCCCTGTGTATGCGAATAGCGCAGTCGCCCCCACGCCATGGACAGCCATGAACCCGCGACGTCGGGCAGGAAAAATTGCAGGGAAATGATTATGCCGAAGATAACAGACACCAGTACCGTCACCAGGGCGGCGATACTGTGTGCATAGACGAGCTGGGTGTCTACAAGCGATTCAACCCGGGCGTCCGTCTCCACGCCCGGGGAAGACGCAACATTACTCATCCGGCACTAAGCAAACTGTATCCGTATTCCTGGGCGCGGGTGGCACCCATGACACCTGCGGGGACAAAGCGGGCATTCGGAATGGCACCGGCAACAATTTCATTGAACACCGCATCGGTGTCCTGTCCTGTTTGAGCAGCAATCAGGCCAGCCATGCCGCGCGTGGCCATGGCGCACACGGCGAAGCGGACACCACGGGCGACCATGGCGTCGATGGTGGCGCCCGAAAACGGCCCGCCACCGATATTGTTGATATTACGCACGGGTGTTGCGTTGGTCGCAGGGTCGGTCAGGTTCATGCGGGCATTGAGCAGTTCCCCGTATTTTTCCCAGAGAGCATCGCCGTAGCCGAACGGGGTGGACGCATGGCGATAACAGACGACCATGGCGTAGTCCGCATCGCTGCCCGCATAGGCAGCCTGGTGGGCATTCATGATATTGAAGGCAAAACGCAGGGCGTCCTGGCCACCCTGGGCCGAGGCGCTGTCAATGAACACGCGGTGTGTGACGCCCGCCACATCGAACCAGGCATCCTCGTCATGGCGCGCTGGGGTAAAGCCGCCATTGCCGGACTGGGCGCTGGCAGTCGCCGGCATGCCGCCGGCCACCAGGCCGGCCAGTGCGGCCGCACCGACACCAGTCATCAGTGAACGGCGCTGGATCATGTCATCGTCTTTATTCATGGTAATTCTCCCGGTAGTGATCCTTGATTTCCATGGCCCCGGTGAAAACCGGGGGCTCTGCCAGCCAGTATAAGCCGGCCTGATAAAAACAGCACCTTCAAGCCGGTTATGCCCAGGCACTGCTGGGCACCCAGTTGCCGTGGATGGCGTATTTCAGGCGCACCGGAATCTTGATGGTGGCAACGGGGCCCTGCGCCATGTTCATGGCGTCGAGTATGACCAGGTCGCTGCGGTGCTCGGCGCGCCGGTTCACGACCCCCAGCACATAGCCCTCGCCTTCCGCCGCGGTGGGTGATTTCGGGGCGAATACCGGTTCCTGGGTGCTCGAGGTATCGCCGCAGAACCAGGTATCGGCCTTGCCGGTGCTCATATCCATGGTCAGGAAGGTGTTGAAAAAGAAGCCCATGATTGGGCCCGCTCTCTGCGGATCGTAAGGCTGTGTGTGGTCGCTGGCCTGCATGAAGCCGTACTTGTAGGGCTTGCCGACGTAGCGATCGTCGCAGTGAGGGAATTCTGCGGCCAGCGTGGACATCACGTTCGGTACACCCTTGCTGTTCCTGTCGTTCATGTCGAAGCACCAGCGCGTGACTTCCGTGCCGAAGGAGCCCGGGGGCGGAAACTTGCCGTCCTTGTCCGGAAAGAACCAGAACACGTTGTCCAGCGCCACCGGCAGGTCGAGGTAGAGCTTGCCGCCGTCGTCGAAGGCGTTGACCACGTGGCCGGGCATGGCGTTGGGGGCGTGGAAGAAACGCACGTCCTTCGCGTCACCCCCTTTGGGCATGACGATATAGACCTGGTCGTAAGTGGGCTCCCATTGGAAGATGATGCCGCCTTTCCTGATGCGGTCGAGCGACATGACCTGCGGCATCAGCGGCAGGACGATGTAGTTTTCACTGATGGCGCACTCGTGGATCATGCCGGGGTATGGTGACTTGATCCACACCTCCCAGGTCTTCCTGCCGTGCTTGTCGAAGCTGTAGATGGCGATGTCGTCGGTGGCCTCGCCTTTCGCCGCATAGGCATAGCCGTAAAGGTCGCCGGTTTCGAAATCGATCTTGGGATGGGCGGTGAACGACGTGGCGGTCATCTGGCCATCCCAGGTGAACAGGCCTTTTGTCTCCAGCGTGAACGGATCCATCGCGTAGGGCGGCTGGTCTTCCTTCATGGCCAGGATCATGCCGTTGTGAGGGATAACGTTGGTGTTGGCCACGGCACGGTTCAGGCCTTTCACGCTTTCATCGTCGGTAAAGGCATTGCGGTAATCACCAAAGAGCCCCCGACGCGCCTTGCGTTCGGCCAGCAGGCGCTGGGTGTGCACGTACTGCATCTGCATGTCACAGTGGCCGTCCTTGATGCGAAACGCCGTAACGAAGCCATCACCATTGAACGGGTTGGCATCACCCATCTTGGGAGGAAAAGCCTGGTCCGGGCCAACCCGGAAAAACGTGCCATCCAGTTCAGCCGGAATCTGGCCATCGACTTCCAGGTCGCACAGGCTGCCCTCCAGGCGAAAGGGCTCATCGATAGTGGAAAAAGTGGGCGACTTGGGAAACGGTGTGGGCATGCCTGACTCCTGTCATTCTGTTTTTTCAGGAGAAGGATTTTACAGGGGATTTTCAGCAAAGGGATGCTTTAGTTCATGTAAGGGGAAATTTGTCCGGGAAGTGAAATAAAAAAGCCCCGCATTGCGGGGCTGTTTTATACATGGCGGAGAGGGAGGGATTATGAGCAAATCGCTTAGGCGATTTACTCACCCTTAGGGCTCGCTGCGCTACGCGCAGTCTCGTGCGGCGGCATTGCTGCGCAATGCCTGGTCGAACCAAGGGTTCTCATCGAGCCTCCTCGCTCCGCGGGTATATAAAAAAGCCCCGCGTTGCGGGGCTGTTTTATACATGGCGGAGAGGGAGGGATTCGAACCCTCGATGAGCTTTAACACCCATACGCCCTTAGCAGGGGCGCGCCT
>JALRBG010000098.1 GCA_023257855.1 Pseudomonadales bacterium
GTCCCAAGAGGGGAAAGCAAAAAAGGCCCCGGACTTGCGCCAAATCAGTATTTGCAGCCAGTGTTGCATTAATTTATATCTTTAACATGTTGTTATTATTGGGTTTATTTTTTGTGGCGCGAATAAGCCTGTTTTTTCGTATATCGAAATTTTTTTCGTTTTATGCAATTCCACAGACTTCCCGATGGGTGGACGGCACACTATAACCTGTTTATCCTTCAAGGCCACTCAGTCCACGAGTGGCATAAAAATTAAAGAAACAAGAACAGCGCAAAGGGGATATTCGATGCCAAGAAGTACCGATCATTTTTTGACTACCCATGTCGGCAGCCTGCCCAGGGAAAAAGATCTCATGCACATGATGTGGGCCCGTGAGGACGGTGTTCCCGTCGACCAGAAGGCGCTCCACGACCGCATTCACCAATCGGTCATCGACGTGGTCGGCAGGCAGAAAGAGCTGGGCATCGACGTGGTCAACGACGGCGAACATTCCAAGCCCAGCTATGCCACCTATATCAAGGATCGCCTCAATGGCTTCGGCGGCAGCGAGAACACCTATGTGTTCGCCGACCTGGTGGACTTCCCGAACCTGGCGAAGCGGGTCGGGGAAGACCCGGCGCGCCAGCACCGCCATGCCCCGGGCTGCAAGGGCCCGATCAGCGTGAAGACCACCGACGATGTTGTTGAAGACGTGGCCAACATGCAGGAAGCCACCGGCGGCAACATGGAATACGCCTTTTTCAGTTCGGCATCGCCGGGTGTCAGTTCCATATTTTTCAAGAATGAGTACTACAAGACCCACGAGGAGTACGTGTTCGCCATCGCAGAGGCCATGAAGACCGAGTACGAGATCATCGCCGCCTCAGGCGCCACCCTGCAGATCGACTGTCCCGACCTCGCCATGGGCCGGCACATGAATTCCGAGGGCGTGAGTCTCGAGGATTTCCGCAAAGTCGCCGCCCTGCACGTGGAGGCGCTCAACCACGCAGTACAGAACATTCCCGCCGAGCAGCTGCGCATGCACCTGTGCTGGGGCAACTACGGCGGCCCCCACCACTGCGATATGAATTTCCGTGACATCATCGACATCGTCATGAAGGCGAAGCCGCAGACCCTGCTGTTCGAGGCCGCCAACCCGCGCCATGCCCACGAATGGGCGCTGTTCGAGGACTACAAGCTGCCGGAAGGCAAGGTGTTGTGCCCTGGCGTGATCGAGGTGCAGTCAAACTATGTCGAGCACCCGGAACTGATAGCACAGCGCATCAAGCGCTACGCCGACCTCGTCGGCCCGGAAAATGTCATGGCAGGCACTGATTGCGGATTCAGCATCCATGTGGGCCAGGCATCCATCGACCCTGGCGTCGCCTGGATGAAACTGAAGAACCTGGCGGAAGGCGCAGCGATAGCCAGCGACTGGTTTTTCAGGAAATAAAGGGGAAAGGGGTACAGGGATAAAAGGGAAAAAGGGAAAAAGGGAAAAAGGACGGTACATCAATCCTTCACACCTTGCTCCTTGCTCCTTATCCCTTACCCGGATCAATTCACGGTCACCCGTAAAGCCCTGGCATTGAAATGAATGGGCCCGCCCTCACCCTCCGTGACGCGGTAGCCCATGAAGATGCGGTAAAGCCCGCTCTCCACCATGTCGGAAAACACCTCGAAACTCTCTGAAGTAAGCAGGTCGGTGCGCTCGAACGCCGGTTGCAGATTTTTCAGGCTCCCGCCCCAGCGGACGAAATTGCCATCGATGTCGAGGTAGGACAGCGAGCTGCTGGTATAAAGCACCACGAATACCTCGCCGCTCAAACCGATGTCGCCTGTCTGGGGAGATACCGAACCGGCAATGACGATATCGTCGCCGGTATTGAAGATCGTGCCGGTAGTGACGCCACCATCCTTGCTTGCCCCTGCCTCGAATTTTGCCGACGTCGAGGAGCCGTCTGATGTCGTGATCAGTCGCAACGAGCTGATTTTCGCTATCGCATTCACCAGGGCCTGGCCCGTCTTCGCGCCCGGGCTGCCGCCCAGGTAGCTCTAGCGAATGTGCACATCGCCACTGTCGGCGATAGGCAGGTCGACAGTGATCGCAATAAGGTTCTGGAAACCGTCACCCGCCCCGCCGGAACCGGCGCTGCTACCGTCATAGCGGGCAGCGTCGTCCCGCAGCTCTATGTACAGGGTATGGGTGCTGGCGGTCGGGAATGTGATGTCCCGGCTGACCGTGCTGCCGTCACTGGCCTTGTCTGTAATGCCAGCAGCCGATGGGGTGCTTTGCGGATGCCAGACCACTTCGATGGCATCACCTTCCGCATCGCTCACATCGAGACGAATGTTCACGACGATACTGGAGACACTGGTCACGCTGACATTCGCCACGGGGCCGGCGTTAAAGACCTTCGTGGTGTTCACGTCAAAGTTGAGTTTGTGCAGCAGGGTGTTGAAGGCATTGTCGATTACATAAATGGTCCATGTTCCGGGCACGCTCTTGACCACGTTGGTTTCACCAACGGTAACACCCGCAGCGCAGGAAAAGTTCAACTGGCATTCGATATCCCGCTGCCTGGACTCGTACAGGTACCCGAAGGGGTCGACGAAGACGATGGTGGCGTCGATATCGATGGCGCGGCTGTTGTTGGGCCCGATTGCATAGTAGAACCACAGGAAATCATCGGCTTTGGTACTGGCATCGACGTCGGTCAGTGGTAGATCATAATCAATGGCAATGAAGGAGCCCAGTTCGAAGATGCTGTTGGCCTTGAACAGGTCCGCCGTGGTGCCCGCCGGTGCGGCAGGCGGCGGGGTGTACAGCCACTGGCTGACCGGCTTCGTGACATCAGAAATGTTGAGCGTGCCATTGCCATAGAGAGCACGTGCGGCAAGAATGTCGTCTGCCCTGGGATGATTGAGGTGGTTGTAGGGATTGGCGAACATGACGGAATGAGGATTGTCCGAATGGCCCAGGCCTATCAGGTGACCCAGTTCATGAACCAGAACGCCGACCAGCTCCGACGGCGAATCCCACTGGTCGGGATCATCATTGAGTTCGACGCTGCCGTCGATGTAGGGAAAGTAGCCGAGATCCTCGTCGAAGAAATCGCCGTCGGGTCCTGCCAGACCGACGGCGCCCCCTGCCGGACCCCAGAACACCCTGACCAGGCCATCCTTGCCAGAAGGACCGGCATTTTCGTCGATAGCGGCAAACCTGTCGGTGCCCGTGATATTGATTTTGATGCCGCTGACCAGTTCCCATTGGGCGATGGCTTGCTCGATCAGGTCTATCACCACGGCACTGGTGCCGAACGGAGCCGGCGCCCCGTCGGGGTCATAGACCAGGTTGATCTGGCTGTTCCAGCGGCCGAATTCGATGCCGATGCCCAGGGCCGGGTCAGTGGCGCGCAGGTAATCCGATACCTGTGGCTCCCAGGCCAGGGCGATCGGTACCAGGACCAGGGATCCCAGGAATATCCCTGCAAGCGTGGCAAGATTTCCGGCCCTGCCGGCTGATACTCTGGTCATGGCATACTCCCCTAAAATTGTTGTCATGAATGGCAGGCATGATAGCGGGTTTGACTTGGACAACGGAAATCCGCATCCAGGATGACGGCAAGGGCATGCCGCGCCGCACGGCGCGCACTAAATTATTCTCTGTAAGGCGGGATGATCCGCCTCAGGAATTCCACGAATCCACCAGCACCTTGCACTGGGTGGTCCGCTGCTTCAATGCCTCGAAGGCCTCCGGCATGGTATCGATGGTGACTTTGTCCGTGATCATGTGATGCGGCCGCGTGTCACCTGCTTCCAGGACATCGAGCGTGGTATGAAAATCCCGCGTGGTGTAGAAAGCTGACGGCTGCAGCCGGCATTCCTTCGACACGAACAGGAAGGGATTGAAGGTGTCGGGATGGGTGCACAGCCCCACCACGATGACGTTGCCGCGCGGTCCGACATGTTCGATGCATTTCTGCACCATCCCAACCTTGCCCACGCATTCGAATACGATTTCCGGCAGCCCGCCCAACGCCTTGTTGACCTCCTCCACCGGGTTCTCCCCAGGGGCGACAAAACAGGTTGCGCCCATTTCCAGGGCCAGGGCTTCGCGGCGGTTAGAAGACGCGGTCACCGCGATTCTGCCCGCACCCATGCGCCGCGCCCAGAACGTGACGGCGAGACCGATCGGGCCTGCGCCAACCACCAGCACGCGGGCGCCGGAATGCATGTTTGCCAGGTTTACCGCACGCAGACCAACGGCCATTGGCTCCACCAGGGCGCCGTCCTCCAAGCTCACTCCCTGCGGCATTTTCACGCACTGGTGCTCCTTCACGAGGGAATACTGCCCATAGCCGCCGCCACCCACGATCATGGATTTGCACATGGCCAGGTCACCGCTAAGGCAGGCGGCGCACTCACCACAGGACGAAAGCGGATTCACTGACACCAGGTCCCCCACTTTCACGTTTGTCACGTTCTTGCCGACAGCCATCACCTCACCGGAGTATTCATGCCCTAACACTACACCGGCAGGCACACCGAAAATCGGGTCCTCGGAAATATGCAGGTC
>JALRBG010000179.1 GCA_023257855.1 Pseudomonadales bacterium
GGAGCCGAATTTTTCAACGGTCGCACGGTGGACAGGGTACATGCTGTAGTGATCAAGAAGTTGGAGGAAATACGGGGTCGGGGAATTCAACCTCACCTCGATGGTGTAATCGTCGAGCACATTGACGCCCACCTTGCTGAAATCCGGATCCTGGCCGAGGTTGTAGGCTTCAGGATTTTCAATCGGGTAATACATGTAGCTGTATTCACTGCCGAGAAGCGGCGAGATTGCCCGCTGCCATGACCATTGAAAATCCTCTGCAGTGACCGGGTCGCCATTGCTCCACTTGGCATTGTTGCGCAGGTGGAAGGTGTAGGTCATGCCATCTTCACTGATGTCCCAGCTTTCCGCCACGCCGGGTTCAGGTTCCAGGGTCTCCGGGTTCTTGGTGACAAGTCCTTCGAAGAGCGCTGTCAGGATATGGTGCTCAGGCACACCGGTAACGATGTGGGGGTCCAGGCCCTGGGGCTCGCTGTGGTTGCCGAAATGAAAGACCCCTTCCCTGTTGCCAACCTCGACCCGGGTTTCCCCGCCGCTGTCACCCCCGCACGCCGCAAGCAGCAGAATCATGGACAAGGCGATAAAGCGGTTTTTGAAGGACATCATGGCTTGAGTTCTCGCTGGATATGACTAATCGGTTGTGGATCGTAGGATGAAGCCCCGGAGCCGGGAGCCCCAACTTAAAATCAGGGAATATCCCCGAAATAACAAAGAATTAAGGATAATCGCCATTTGCATCCAAGTCCACCGCGTTTGCAGCAAACATTGCCAGGATTCGCATTTACTGATGGCAATAAAAAGGCCCGGCTTCCTGCGAAACCGGGCCATTTTGGAGCAGTATAAACCAAGCTCAGCGCTTGATATCAGCGCGGTTCTGCAGACCGATGATCATCGCACCAAGCTCACTGTCTGCCTGCTGCTGCTCGAGGAAGTTTGTGAGGCTGGCCAGCTCGGCTTCCTCGAAGTCCTCGATGGTGCCCGGATTCACCTTCTGCAGTTCTACAACCACGAAGGCGCCCGAGGCCAGCTGGAAGCCTTCCACGTTGGCGGTATCGGCTGCCGGTTCGGACATGCCAAAAACGTTGTCTACCAGTTCCGGGGGCAGCTGCTGGCTGTTACGCTCCAGCTCATTCAGCTGGCTCCAGGTCAGATCCTGGGCTTCCAGGATCGTGTCGATATTGCCGCCATTCTGCAGGCTGCTCGTAATGGTCCGGCCAAGTTCGGCAGCACGTTCACTGACCTTTTCAAACTGAAGTTCGATACGGATTTCCTCGCGCACGTCGTCGAGGGTTTCAAGCTCAGGCTGGTTGTGTTGCAGCAGGCGGACTACAACGCTCCTGGAGGGTGTCAGCGAAATCAGGTTGCTGTTCAGGCCATCCAGCAGCACATCAGAACCGAAAGCCGCATTGATGACGTCACGGTTTGCGACGATGCCGGTACCACCGCTGCGTCCGAAAAGTCCGGTTGTCTTGAGTTCCAGACCCATGATTTCGGCCGGATCCTGCAGGTCGAAGGATTCAAAGGCCAGGTTGCCCAGTTCCTCGGAGCGTTCGAGGAAAATGGTATCAACCTGGGTGGTTTTCAGGTCGCGCTCGATACGTTCACGGCTGTCTGCAAAAGACTCGATTGCGGATTCGCTTTGTTCGGTCAGCTTGACCAGGTGAATACCGAATTCAGTTCTTACCGGGTCAGAAACCTGTCCAACTTCAAGCTCCCTGAGGGCCTGTTCGAATTCCTCGACAAAATTCTGGCCTGTGGTGTAGCCGACATCACCACCGTCTTCGGCGGAGCCCAGGTCATCGGAATATTCGGCGGCCAGATCCACGAAACTTTCGCCATTGTCTATGCGAGTCTTGAGTTCCCGGGCCTGGCTGAGAGCCTGCTCATAGCCTTCGTCGTCAAAGGCTTCCAGGAGGATGTGGGAGGCGCGCCGCTCGATCTGGGACTGGAATTCCAGCTGTTCTTCCTCGTAGCGCCTGCTGATCTGTTCCTCGGTGACGGTCACCTCATCGAAAATGGCATCCTTGTCCAGTTCCAGGTACTCCAGTGAAACCTGTTCTTCTTTCATGAAACGAGCCTGGTTTGTCTCGTAATAAGCCAGTATCTCCTCGTCGGTGACTTCCATGCTGATGAGCTGGTCATCCATGTTGATGAGGAGGTAGCGAATGTCGCGTGATTCATTGAGCAGCCCGGCAAGCTGGCGAATTTCATTGGGCGTGACAAAGCCGGAAAGGCCCAGTGTGAAAGTTGTCTGGTTGATGAGACCTTCCGAGGCCAGGGCGGCGCGGTAAGAATTGGGGGTGTAGCCGATGCTTTGCAGGACCAGCTGCGCCCGTCCGGCATTGAAGACGCCATCAATCTGGAAATCAGGGGTTTGGGCAATGCCGCGATCTATGGAGCGGGAGGAAACCACCATGCCTGCGCGTTCGGCGGCCTGCAGTAAAAGTTCGCGCTGGATCAGCTCATCCAGGGCTGTTGCCCTGATCGATTCCTCGTCGATGCTGGACAGGTCCGCATCCGGCCCAAGGGCCTCGATCTGCTCCTGGATGCGGCGCTGGGTGTTCTGCTCAACCTGGAGCTCATCGATATCCACCCCGTTTACCGACACCGCCGGGTTGGAGGTCAGCACGCTGGATACAATGGTACTTGCACCCCAGGCACCGAAAACGATGATGATGAACCAGACAAAAATCTTGGCGCCTACGCCCTGACTGTTATCGCGAATTTTCTGCAGCATTTCCCAATTCCAGGTATTAACCAATCAAATCTTGAAATTTCAACTATACAGCGGCCCAAATGGCATCGCTGCGCTAAATGTATTTGTATTACTAATTCTGCATAGCTGCTTACCGGGAAGCCCAGGCAGCTATGGCAATACAAAACTGCTCTTTACTAAAAACAGAAGGCGCATCAATGATGCGCCCTCTAAAGGAACTTGCTCTTGCGTCTTTCCAGAAACGGCTCCCTCAGAAGGAGCCGAATTATATCAGGAATTTACCGCGTCTTTCAGTGCTTTGCCTGCCTTGAAAGATGGCACCCTTGCCGCTGCGATCTGGATCGGAGCACCGGTTTGCGGATTGCGGCCTGTGCGGGCCGGGCGGTCCTTGACATTGAATGAGCCGAATCCGACCAGTGATACTGAATTGCCGGATTTCAGCGATGCAGCGATAGCATCGGTCATGGCATCAATAGCTCGGGCAGCAGCAGCTTTTGGTAAATCGGCGGTTACAGCAACAGCGTCAATTAATTCTGATTTGTTCACGATATCCCCTTCTTATGCTTGTAGGTTCAAGTTGATGTGGAATTTTGTAACTACTAATTCTGTAAACATTACTGAAAAGGTTACCACTAAATAGATCCCTGAATACGGTTTCCGCTTAGTCGTATCAGACAGTAGTTCCGGAGCAGTTAGCCAGCTTGTAAGACACGAACTTTATACCAACTGACTCGAGAGAATGTCAAGAAATACGAGGCTTTTAGTGCGTATTAATAGATTTTTTGCCGTCACCATTTTCCTCATTTTCAGTCGATTCTGAGGAACCTTTTTCAAGTGCTTGAGATTTATTGTCTTCCGCTGGCTCGGGCATGTACTGAAGTGCGATTTCCAATACTTCATCAATCCATTTCACCGGCTTGATTTGCAAGTCGGCCTTGATGTTGTCCGGAATTTCTTTCAGGTCTCTTTCGTTGTCTTTCGGAATGATAACAGTCTTGATGTCGCCACGATGAGCTGCCAGCAACTTTTCCTTGAGCCCGCCGATGGGCAGGACCTGGCCACGCAAGGTAATCTCGCCGGTCATCGCCGCGTCCTTGCGAACCGGTATGCCGGTCAGGACGGAAACCAGTGCCGTGCACATACCGATACCGGCGCTGGGGCCATCCTTGGGTGTGGCACCCTCAGGGACATGAATGTGCAAATCGCTGTTTTCATGGAAGTTTTCCTTAAGACCAAGCGTCGCAGAACGACTCCTGAGAACGGTCAGTGCCGCCTGGATGGACTCCTTCATGATGTCGCCCAGTGAACCGGTCATTGTGGTCTTGCCCTTGCCCGGTGTCGCCACGGCTTCTATGGTCAACAGCTCGCCGCCAACCTGGGTCCATGCCAGTCCGTTGACCTGGCCGATGGCATCTTTTTCCTCTGCACGGCCAAAATCATATTTCTGCACGCCCAGATACTGCTCAAGATCTTTTTCGCCGACCTCGACCTTTGGTGCCTTCTCATCAACTGCATGTTCCTTGACGATCTTGCGGCAGATTTTTGCAATCTCCCGCTCCAGACCGCGGACACCGGCTTCACGGGTGTAATGCCGAATCAGGTTGATAATCGCCTTGTCGGTGAAGGTGACCTCGTCGGCTTTCAGACCGTTGTTTTCTTTTTGCTTCGGCACGAGATAACGACTGGCGATGTTGCGTTTTTCGTCTTCCGTATAACCAGGCAAGCGAATCACTTCCATTCTGTCCAGAAGCGGCTCGGGGATATTCATGGAATTGGACGTGCAAATGAAGAGCACGTCACTCAGGTCGTAATCGACTTCCAGGTAATGGTCATTGAAACTGTGGTTCTGTTCGGGATCCAGCACTTCGAGCAAGGCTGCAGCCGGATCACCGCGATGATCCATGCCCATCTTGTCGACCTCGTCCAGAAGTACCAGCGGGTTGCGGACACCGACCTTGGCCATTTTTTGCAGGACCTTGCCCGGCAACGAACCGATATAAGTACGTCTGTGACCGCGTATCTCGGCTTCGTCGCGCACGCCGCCAAGCGCCATCCTGACGAATTTCCTGCCGGTGGCCCTGGCCACGGACTCGCCGAGCGAGGTTTTGCCCACACCGGGAGGCCCCACCAGACAAAGAATCGGCCCTTTCAGTTTTTTCACACGCTTCTGCACAGCAAGATATTCCACGATACGTTCCTTGACCTCCTTCAGGCCATAATGATCGTGATCGAGAATTTCCTCCGCCCGTTTCAGGTCAGTGCGGATCTTGGATTTTTTCTTCCAGGGTACGTTTATCATCCAGTCGATGTAGGTGCGCACCACTGACGCTTCGGAAGACATCGGCGACATCATCTTCAGCTTGTTGAGTTCGGCTGTTGCCTTCTCCTTGGCTTCCTTTGACATGCCGGCTTCGTCGATTTTGCGCTTGAGCTCCTCGGCTTCGTTTGGCACATCATCCAGTTCGCCCATTTCCTTCTGGATAGCTTTCATCTGCTCATTCAGGTAATACTCGCGCTGGCTTTTCTCCATCTGCTTTTTCACCCTGCCGCGAATGCGTTTTTCAACCTGGAAAATGTCGATCTCGGCTTCGATGAGCGACATCAGGTGTTCGATGCGGGGCTTCAGATTGGCCAGCTCAAGAATATTCTGCTTTTCCTGCAACTGCAGGGACATGTGTGTAGCAATGGTATCCACAAGCCGGCTTGGCTCATCGATACTCGTGATGGAAGTGAGTACCTCCGGGGAAATTTTCTTGCTGAGCTGCACGTACTGATCGAACTGGGACAGGAGCGACCTGACAAGTATTTCTGTGTCCTTTTCTTCCACAGTGCTGCCGCTAAGGCTGGAAACTTCGGCCCTGGTGTAATCCTCGTCCCCATGCAGCTTCTTGATCTGTACGCGCTCGACGCCTTCGACCAGCACCTTCACGGTGCCATCGTTCACATGCATCAACTGCAGTACGGATGCGACCGTACCGATCGTGAAAACGTCATCCTTGCCGGGGTCGTCTTCGGAGTGCTGTTTCTGCGCAGCCAGAACTACCTTCTTGTCGTTGGCCATGGCCGCCTTCAGAGCGCGTATGGATTTCTCCCGCGCGACGAACAGCGGGTGCACGATCTGGGGATAGACAACCACACCTCTCAAGGGGAGAAATGGCATCAGGTTATCGGTGTTGGGGGCGTCCTGGGTAGGCATAGCTAGTTATCAGACCTGTGGCGTGACTGGATAATGACATTGAAATACAAATTCGGCAGCAAAGCCAGAGGCAGTCTTGGTTTGCTATGACGCCGATTCAGCTTCTGTGAACGGCTGCGGAATACCGTACTTCCTGGTGGAGATGTATGGCCGAAAAAGGCGTTTTCAAGGTGGGCCAGCAAATCAGGCCCGGATGAAGGATTTGCTCAGGCAGGATCCTTGTTGGCGGTCTTGCTTTGAGGGGCGTCCCCGGTTTCATACATCAGGAGCGGCTCGGACTCGCCGTTGATGACCGCTTCGTCGATCACTACCTTGGTGACCCCTTCCTGGGACGGAATGTTGTACATGGTATCCAGGAGCACGGACTCCATGATCGAGCGCAGGCCCCGGGCACCTGTTTTCCGCTGCTGCGCCTTGCGGGCAATCGCCCTGAGGGCGTCATCACGGAACTGGATCTCGACGCCTTCCATTTCAAACAACTTGGCGTACTGCTTGGTAAGAGAATTCTTCGGCTCCTTGAGGATCTGGACCAGGGCTTCCTCGTCCAGTTCGTTCAGGGTGGCGATCATGGGCAGACGACCCACGAACTCGGGAATCAGGCCGTACTTGACCAGATCTTCCGGCTCGACGTCCTGCAATGTTTCCCCAACACGCTTGCCAGCATCAGGGCTGCGCACTTCAGCCGAGAAGCCGATTCCGCTCTTGTCGGAGCGGTCGCGAATGATCTTGTCCAAGCCGGCAAAAGCGCCTCCGCAGATGAACAGGATGTTGGAGGTGTCCACCTGCAGGAATTCCTGCTGGGGATG
>JALRBG010000223.1 GCA_023257855.1 Pseudomonadales bacterium
GCTGGACGGCCCTCATCAACCTCCGTGCCCCCGGCGCCTGCAGAATGCCCGCCGGAATCGAGTTTGAGGAACAGCAGCAGGAAGGCCGCTATCACTGAACCTGCGCCCATCACCAAAGACAGGGTTGGCAGGTCCAGCTCAAAAGTAAGCAGGAAACCGGCAATGATAGGGGATAATACGGCCCCGCCCCTGCCCACGCCAATGCAGAAACCGGTACCGGATGCCCTGGCTTGTGTAGGGAACACCTCGACCAGAATAGCGTAGGCTCCCACGATGCCGGCATTGACAAAGAATCCGGCCATCGCCACAAAAAGCTTGATCATGGCCAACTCTTCGGGAGCTCTGCCAAAGATAGCCGTGAAGATCCATGCCATGACGAAGGTGAAAATGGTCAACGACTTCAGGCTGAAGCGGGTACTGAGCACACCAAAGAAGACACAGCCAAGCGCTCCCCCGATACTGGCCCATGTCAGTGCCTCACCTGCCAGGTATGGGGCGTAACCCATGTTCACCACCAGTGTCGGCGTCCACTTGAGAATGTAATACAGGGTGATGACATGCAGGAAATAAACTGCTGTCACAAGCAGCGTCGTTGCGATCATGGTTCTGGAAAAAATAAAGGATGTGGATACTTTCCTGGCCGCCTCTTCGATATCGGGCAGTTGCCCAACAGCGGAATGCCCCAGCCGTTTCATGGTGGCATTGATCCGTTCGAGCGCCCCTTGCGGCTGCTTTCGGGTCAGCCAGTGGACGGATTCAGGAAGTATGAAGTAGGTCAGCGGAATGAAAATAACCGTTGCTGCGGCACCGAAATAAAATACTGCCCGCCAGTCGAAAACTTGCATCAACTGGGTGACGATGGAGCCGCCAACGACGCCCCCAACGGGATATCCGATGGTCATAATGGCGATCATCCTGGCCCGTTCCTTGAGACTAGAAAATTCCGCCGCTACGGCATTGATTGCTGCGAGCATGCCGCCAATACCCAACCCGGTGATGACGCGCCAGATGGACAATTCAGCCAGGCTGGAGGTGGTGGTGACCATGAACATGCCAATTGCCATGGCAAACAGGCAGCCCATGATGGTGGGCCTGCGGCCGATTTTGTCGGCAATCCCGCCAAGCAATACGGAGCCAACCGCCATGCCGATAAGTTCCATGGATAAAACAAAACCCAGTCCAACGCTGCCTAACTCCCACTCCTGCACGATACCTGGCCCGGCGAAACTGATGGCGAGTACATCAAAACCATCCAGTGCATTGAGTCCCACCGTCAACCCAATGATCAGGTATTGAAGGCGGCTCATGGCAGAAGTATCGAGTATTTGCCGCGGATCAGTGGTCATGATTCCCCCAGGACGTCATTAGCCAGGATAATGCTACTTGGCCCAGGCCATTATTATTCTTGTCAGTAATACCGGGCTCAAGGCCGGGCAAAAATGTCCGCCAAGCTTAATTCGCCCCACGAATGAATACAAATTTCGCCTGGATTCAGGTTAATTTCAATTCAGGCTTTTGCTGACTACTTCGTACACATCCGGTGACAGGTCCGGCGCTGCCAGTATCCTGCGCAGCGCCTGCTGCATCAGGCTTTGCCGTTCCTGCCCGTATTTTTTCCAGCGTGTAAGAGGTGTCAGCAAACGTGAAGCGATCTGCGGATTGATGCCATTCAGGGTGATTACCTGGTCGGCCAGGAATTCGTATCCTGTTCCATCCAGCTTGTGAAAACTCACCGCATTATTGAAACAGAATGCACCAATCACGCTGCGCACCTTGTTCGGATTCCTGATATCAAATGCAGGATGGGCCATGAGTTTTACGACTTGCGGCAGGTTATCAGGCACCATCGCGGCACTTTGCATGAGCAGCCATTGCTCGACAACCAGCGTTTCGTGCTGCCATTTTTCATAAAAATGCGCCAGCAGTTCATCACGCATCATGGCACTGCCGGCCGAGGGATTGTTGACCAGGGCGCGCAACGCGGCGCTGCTGTCAGTCATGTTGTTCGCTCGCTCATACTGCTGCCTGACTCGCTGCCAGTGTTCCGGCTTGTCCAGGCTCGCCAGATAATTCAGAACAGTATTTTGCAGGCTGCGCCGTGCGGATTCATCTGCCGTGTAAACATAATCTGCTCCGCTCAGGCAGGCTTCGTATACTGCCAGGAATTTCATCTCCAGCTGTTCCGCGAGGAAACGCCGCAGAAATTCGCGCACTTCATGAATACCATCCACATCCACTTCGGCGGCAATCTCGGCGAGGTAAGCTTCCGTGGGCAGCAACAGGAGGTGCGCCACCATGGCCTTATCGATGCCGGCGTCACCCAGGGCAAGCTCCAGGACGCTTTCGTAGGCTGTCACCAACCGCTGATCAACCTCTTTCTTGTTCCCCTTTTGCCTGGAATCCATCAGGTCATTGATGACCTGAAGTGCCAGCTGCTGTGCAGCTTCCCAGCGTACGAAACCATCTTTCTCGAATTGCATTAGCAGCATCAGGTCATCACGGGCAAAGGGATACGAGAGCCTGACGGGCGCGGAAAAGCCACGCAATAATGCCGGCACAGGCCTGGAAGCTACCTTTTCAAAAACGAAATCCTGGGAAGGCTCGGCAAGGTGAAGCACGATATCCTCACCGTGTTCGCGACCGGCCATATGCAGCGAGACGGGCTTGCCGTACTCATCGAGCAAACCCACGCGAACGGGAATATAGAAAGGATCCTTCTCGGGATGCCCGGGTGTTGGCGGACAACTCTGCCTGATTGTCAGGGTGAAAGTCTGTGCTCCGGCGTCATAACTACCGCTACATTCAAGCTTTGGCGTACCTGCCTGGCTGTACCAACGCCGGAATTGCCCCAGGTCCAGCCCGGACACTTCCTCCATCGTGCTGACGAAATCCTCCGTGGTCACCGCCATGCCGTCGAAATTGTCGAAATAACGATCCGTACCCTTCCGGAAAAGTTCGGGACCCAGCAGGTTTGCCTGCATGCGGACCACCTCGGCACCCTTCTCGTAAATAGTGACCGTGTAGAAATTCGATATCTCCATGTAGGACTCCGGCCGCACGGAGTGCGCCATGGGGCCGGCATCTTCGGCAAACTGCACTGTACGCAGCATGCTCACGTCCTCGATCCGGTTTACGGCCCTTGAACCCATGTCTGCAGAAAATTCAGAGTCCCTGTACACCGTGAAACCTTCCTTCAGGCTCAACTGGAACCAGTCCCGGCAGGTCACGCGGTTGCCGGACCAGTTATGGAAATATTCATGGCCGACGATGGATTCGATGCGCTGGAAGGCCTGGTCAGTGGAGGTGGCGGGATTTGCGAGCACGCATGAAGAGTTGAAGATATTCAACCCCTTGTTTTCCATGGCCCCCATGTTGAAATCGTCAACGGCGACGATCATGAAAATATCCAGATCATATTCCCTGCCGTAGACCTCCTCGTCCCACCGCATGGACCGCTTCAGGGCTCCCATGGCGAAATCGCACTTATCCAGGTCTTTTGATTCGACGAAGATGCGCAGCTGCACTTCCCTGCCAGAGCATGTCGTGAATGAGCTATCAACGGATTCGAGGTCGCCTGCCACCAGGGCAAAAAGATAACTGGGTTTTTTGAAGGGATCTTCCCAGGTTGCGAAATGCCGGCCGTCTTCGAGATCACCACTGTCGATATTATTGCCGTTTGACAGCAGCACGGGATACTTCGCCTTGTCAGCTTCGATACGCGTAGTGAAACTGGAGAGTACGTCGGGCCGGTCAAGATAATAGGTGATTTTGCGAAAGCCTTCCGCTTCACACTGGGTGCAGAACATCCGGCGCGATTTATACAGCCCCTCCAGCGTGCTGTTCTCCTGGGGCTTGATCAACGTGTCACACTCGACGGTGAATTTGTCAGGCACTTTCGAGACAGTGAGCGTTTCACCGGATACGGTGTAATCGTTCGCAGCCAATTCCCTGCCATCGACAGTGAGTTTCTGCAATTCCATATTGGCGCCGTTGAGGACAAGCTCACGGCCGCTTTCCGGTGACGCGTCCGGATTACGCCGCATGGCCAGCCTGGCATGCACCAGCGTTCTGTCTTCGAACAGCCGGACGACCAGGTGGGTTTCATCGATCAGGTAGGCGGGCGGCTGGTAGTCCCTGAGGTACACGGTTTTGCCTTGCGATTCTTTCATGGAGCTTCCTGTTACTGCGAAATTCTGCTGCAAGCTGTCTAATTCTTGCCTGACAATTTAAGTTGGAGTTCAATTAGCCGATATACGGACCTGGTAACCGGAGAAGCGGCGAAGGTTTAACACCCCCGTATCCAGGATCAGGTACTGGCCCTTGATCCCCACCAGTGAGCCGGTGATCTCCCTGTCCTTGTCTAAATTGAAGGAATTGATTTTATCCGGGTACTCGAGTACGGGATAGTTGATTGTGATCGTATCAACACCATTGAGAACACTGATGGCATGCAGCCCGAACTGGTTTTCAAGATCAGCCAATCCCCGGGAACAAAGCTCCAGCAACCTGTCCCGCTCTTCTACCAGGTTCAAATCCCCGTTGTCGCCCTTGAGCATGGCCCGCCAGTTTGTGCGGTCAGGCACATGCTGGCGAAACATGACTTCGGCAAAACCGGATTGTTGCCTGGAACGCACACGCATGAAAGGCAGCGCCTGGATAGCACCCTGGTCCATCCATCTGGTCGGCACCTGCGAGGCCCGAGTGATACCCACTTTCAGGCCGGAGGAATTGGCCAGGTACACGATGTGGTCCTGCATGCAAAACTCATCACCCCAGACGGGCTCCCGGCAGGTGCCCGCATCGTAATGGCATTTCTCCGGGGAAATGACACAACTGTCGCACTGGGCAAGCTTCTGGAAGCAGGGGTAGCAGTAGCCCTGGTTGAAGCTCTTGTTGGTATCCCTGCCGCAATGCACGCAACTGATCTTGCCGAGCCAGGTGAGCTCAAGCTGTTTTCCCAGCAAGGGATTCAGCGGCAGTACATCGTCACCCAGCACCATGCCATAAGTAACTGGATCGTCGAGCCTGGCCTGCATCTTGTGCATTACTCCCTGCATCAGCTCAGCCATTAACCAAGTTCCTTATTCATTGCCATCGGTTTTGCACGGGACCGGCTTGGGCCGGACATAACCAACCCTGGCCTCAGGATCCATGTACTTCTCATCGTAGGCGATTATCGCCTGAAGGCACAGCGACCGCTGTTCTTCACTCAGTTTATCGCCATTTTCCCATCGACCCAGGGCCACCGCTTCTTTGAGGAGGTCATGGATCTCAGGCGTTAGCGTGGCCAGAAGCTCCTCGAGAGAGCCCGGTTTATTCTCCATTGCGGCCCTCCTGCCCCCGATTACTTGTACGCATGATACGGCTGACGGTTGCCGTAATTGCCCCACAGACCACTCCCGTTAAAATGCCGCCAATGTGGGCTTCGTCGGCGATGAAATCCAGGTCTATAACGGTCATCACCACCAGGGTCAGCAACAGGAAAAAAATAAGAGCCCCTGGCAGGCCCAGGCCCTTACCCGGATCGAACAGCTGCCACATCCAGATATAGCCGAACAGACCATAAACGACGCCCGACATCCCCCCGAAATAAATAGTCCCGCCATAAAGGAACTGGACGGTATTGGAGACCAGGGCGATAACCACGATCAACAACAACAGGCTCCAGCTTGCCTGCACCGCCTCTATTCGCCTGCCGAATTCCCACAGCCAAAGCATATTGAAGGCCAGGTGGACGAGGTCGCCATGGAGCAGTATGGGGGAAGTCATTTTCAGGAATTGCAGCACGGTAAAATTCTGCAGCACCCGGTCCATGATGATCATGCGGGTGCCATAGCTGAAATCGGGAAACAACATGGCCCTTGCAGCTTCATTCATGGTGCTCAGCGGCGCGGCGAACAACAGGACGATGCAGGCCAGGATCAATAACAACGACAGTGGTGCCCGCCTGAAAGCCTGGAGTAGCCTTCGGGTAAAATCACCGGCGCTGAAATAGCCGGCCATACTGCTGGAATCCTGATCCGATGGCTTTGCTTCACCCAGCACCCACTGCTGGTAAAGGCTGCCTGCCGGGGCCACCTGCTCAATGTCGGCAACTGTCAATACCTGCCAGGAATCGACATGGTGGATCCTGTGGGAGATTTTATGCTGCCAGAGCAGCCTGCTGAACTGGCTCAGGTCGTTGTTTTCCGGAACTTCCAGCACTTTATACATGGCTTTGGCAGACGTGTTACCGGTTGGTCGGCCGGTATGACCAGCCCAGCTTGCTTCGGCATGTTTCGTAATAATCGTAATCCGCCGGGTGCAGGATTTTGAGCTCCTGGGCTTTCTTGCGAATGGTGATGCGGTCACCTGGTGCACAGGTGTGGCTCATGGAGCCGTCGCAGCTCAGCTGCGGCAGGATGTTGTGCCGGTCACCTACGACCAGCGCCAGCTCCCTGTTGCCCTCCACGACGATAGCCCGGCTGCTCAGGCTGTGGGGATTGATCGGCACCAGCACCATGGCGTCCAGCCTCGGGTGCATGATCGGGCCGCCGGCGCTCATGGCATAGGCTGTGGAACCGGTGGGAGTGGCGACGATGAGACCGTCGGAAGCCTGGTTGTAAACGAACTCGCCATCGATATAGAGGGCAAACTCGATCATCTGCACGGCCTTGCCCGGATGCAGCACGACATCGTTCAGGGCAGAACCCAGGTATTGCCGGTTGGTGTCTCCGATGAACAGGTCCAGCAGGAAACGGGATTCTATCTTGTATTCACCTGCCAGCACCTTGCCGAGGCTGGCTTCGAGTTCATCGGGCAGGATATCGGTGAGGAATCCCAGACGACCCCTGTTGATACCGATCACGGGCAGGTCATGCTCGGCCAGGACCGAGGCGACCTGCAGCAGGCTGCCATCGCCGCCTACCACGACCACCAGGTCGCACTGGATTGCCAGCTTTTCGAGCGGGCTGACCGGATAGGACTTGTCCCCAAGCAGTCCTGCGATGTTCACATCCAGGACAATATCCGCCTGGACGCTGACTTCCAGGAAGCGCGTCAGTAGCAGCAGGGAATCAACGATATCCTTGCTGTTTCTGCCAGTGAGGCCGATGGTGGAAAATTGCGACATGCGTGTATGATTCTGGCTTTGGCAAAAGTAGCCAAGTATATCACGCCACGGGTGTTCTCCATGGTTTATTCTTTGTAAAACAAGCCTGTGCAGGCAAGGATTGTTTATAATGCCCCATCGCAAAGGAGCCGTTTTTTGGATATCAACAACAGTAAAATCGCCGTCATCGGACTCGGTTAAGTGGGCCTTCCGCTCATGGTCGAGTTTGCCACCAGGTATCCTACCCTGGGCTTCGACATCAATGTAAACCGGGTCAACCAGCTTGCCAGCGGCCGGGACAACATGATGGACCTGACCACCGAGGAACTGGCCCGTGCCGTTCACGGCAAATATTCGTCCAATCCGGATGACCTGGCGGACTGCAACGTCTTCATCGTCACTGTCCCCACTCCCGTAGACAAACAGAATCGTCCCGATCTGACAGCATTGAAAAGTGCCTGCAACCTTATTGGCCACTACCTGGATGATGGTGACATTGTCATTTTTGAATCAACCGTATACCCCGGTTGAACCGAGGAAGTCTGCGTCCCGGTACTGGAAACAATTTCCGGCCGAAAACTCAACGCTGGTTTTTTTGTGGGCTACAGCCCCGATCGCATCAATCCCGGTGACAAGACGCACCGCCTGACCAATGTCATCAAGGTCACTTCAGGGTCCAGCCCTGAAGCCGCTGCCTTTGTCGACGCACTTTACGGATCGATACTGGAAGCCGGCACGCATCCGGCCAGCAGCATCAAGGTCGCCGAGGCCTCCAAGGTGATCGAAAATACCCAGCGCGACCTGAATATCGCGCTGATCAACGAACTGAGCATCATTTTTCACAAGCTTGGCATAGATACCGAGGAAGTGCTTATCGCTGCCGGCACCAAGTGGAACTTCCTGCCCTTCCGCCCCGGGCTCGTGGGCGGACACTGCATAGGAGTCGACCCTTACTACCTCACGCACAAATCACAGGAAATCGGCTATCACCCCGAAGTCATCCTGGCAGGGCGGCGCATCAATGACGGCATGGGTACCTTCATAGGCGAGCGGGTGGTCAAGGAAATGACCAGCCGGCGCATTCACGTCGTGGATTCACGTATCCTGGTCATGGGTCTGACCTTCAAGGAGAATTGTCCTGATATTCGCAATTCACGCGTTGTGGACCTGGTGAAAAGCCTGAAGGAATTCAATGCCGAAGTGGATATTTATGACCCCTGGGTTGAGCCTGCAGCAGCCGAAGAGGAATACGGCCTGAGGCTCGTTGATGCACCCGATCCGGGTACCTATGATGCAGTCATCGTGGCGGTGGCACATGACTGTTTCAGGAAGGAAGGCCTCGAAAAGATCAGGAGCTATGGCAGGGACCAGAACGTCATTTTCGACGTGAAATACCTGTTCCCGGTGTCGGAAAACCTGGCCAGACTCTGACCCGGCTTGCGGCTACGGGGTCGTTACACTGAACGAGAACGGCGATACGCCGTATACCAACTCCCCGGTATCGAGCATACGGTAGGCAACAAACACGTTGAGTTTCTTGTCCGTGAGTCCGGCCGACTGCAGATCTATGTCTTTAATGACATCCACCAACGCCCGTTGCGCCAGGATTCGCGGAGGACCGCCAGCCACCAGGGTGCTTAGGGCGCCATCCCATGCCGCCACCTGTCCGGACTCCGTCACCTGGAACAGCTTTTGTTTGCCGCCGAGAATCACCATGTGCGGAATGTATGACCGACCGATCTGGTCGGGCAACGGGGATATTTTCATCCTCAGGTTGATGGTTTCCGCAACGGAAAAAACCTTTTTAAAACCAGCGCCATCGGGCGAATAGGCGCCTACACCGATTTTCGCCGGGACCTGGCCGGACTTCGTGGAAAAAGCCTTTGATGTCGCTATGCGCTCTTCCTGGCTTGGGTAATATTGTTCGACCTGGTGCTTGGTTAGCTTGAGGCTGGACACCGCGTCGGCGCCATTCTGCAAATCCTCCTTGTCAGCGCCGCAGACAAAAGGCCCGCAAGCACGATTAGGATCGGAAAACCGGTACAGGCGGTTCACCACGTTAAAATCATCTGGGTATGCCATCACGGAAACAAATCGGGTATCCACACCAAAACCGGCGGAATATGGCAGCGTTCCGCCGTACTCGTCCTCGCGACGGGAATGCACCAGACCCAAGTTGTGCCCTGCTTCATGGGCCAGCACGCTGTCGTCCATGCAGTCGATGTTGATGACGGAAAATGCGAAATCCTTGTGGTAATCCGCACTCAGGTCAGCCTGTGTACCCTTGCCACCGAGGTTGGCCAGTCCGCAAAGACCGTTTTCCTCGCCGCTGCGAAACAGGACGACAAGGTCACCGCCATACAGCTGCCGCAGCCGGGTCAGGTCTTTGAAACTGTCGTCTTCCTGGAAGGTCACGGAATTCAGGTCGGCAAACAGCTCCTCAGCCGGTGCATAGTCCACTTCATGCACACCCACGGGACGCAGGACGATGCCGGTGCGACTGTCCGCGAAGATCTTGTTGGCCACATTGAAAATCTGGTTGATCCGGGTTTCGACTTCACCAAGGTAGATAGCACTGATTTCCGGGGTATAGGCGACCAGGACATCGATGTAGGCTGTCTGGTCACTGCCTGGTATAGCAGGATCGGATCCGAGCAGGGATTCGTTGAAATCACTGGTGCCGTCCCCGTCAGTATCAGTGACGACATCCCGGTATATTTCCACGATCACGTCACTACGCACGTCATCCACAAGCGCCGTGCTGTACACGAGGGGATGGGATGCCATGGAGGTAACGACGGTAAAGCTCAAAGTTTTTGCCTGTCCCGAGGTGAAGTTGCCCAGTTCACAACTGAGCACGGGCGTGTCAGCGGTCGACTGCAGTATCTCGCAGCCAGCCGGCAATTCATCGATTTCGGTATTTTCCAGGACAAAGAAGATATCCACATACTTGCCTGTCAGGGCAGACAACGAGTTGTTCCTGAACGTCAGGTCGAAGGTCAGTGCCGAACCTGCAGGTGCTGTTGCCTCCGACACATTCTGCGAGATAGTGAATGACCTGGACGATGTACCGGGCTCGCCAGATCCGGTTTCTGATGGCGGCAGGAGGGTATCCGGCGAGGCAACCTCGTCCCTGACATGCTTCAGCCTGGCGAAGCGGCCCTTGTAGAAAATACCGTCGTTTGAAGTTCCGTAAAGCTGGAATATGCCGGAGGGGGACGTCAGGATCAGGTGCGCTGTCTTGTTGCCAACCGTGATGACCAGCGCATAGTCGAGGCCGGTGGAAGTGATCGAACCATACCAGGTGCGGTCCCCGTTGCTCATGTCCTCCGTGCCATCGAGGCGAATGTTATAACTGTCAGAACTGTCCACCTGGATATCGAAAGTATCCCCGAGGTGCAGGGTTTTCAGCAGCGCAACATCCAGTGCCGCCATGTCATCCGTGTCGATGGCAGGATCAGCAAGATCGATACGCCAGACCTGGGCGTTCGCCAGGACCGGCAGGAATACACACGCCAGCACGGGCACCAGGTGCTTCCCGGCGCGTAATAAGGCGATGAATGTGTCCCTGCAGGCCTTCATGTTTTCTATAGTGCAAATTTGAGAGTACTTTAAGAAGTAGCAGTATCCTGCTGATATTAATATGATTAGCTAAAAGTATCCACGCAATCCCTGCAGACCGCCTCCATGGATGGCCAGTATACGTGAGTTTTGTGGGAAAATATCCCTCTTTTTGGCCAGGGCAAAAATGCCGTATAACAGTTTGGCGGAATATACAGGTTCCAAGGGTATACCATGGCGCGCCTGGAATTCTGTTAAGAAATGCATAAGTTGTGGTGAAACCCGGGCATAGCCGCCGAAATGAAAGGTGTCGTCCACGGACCAGGGACTGCGCTCGGTCAGGCCATGCGTGCGGATCATGCCCCTGACGGTCCCTGCCAGGTAACCCTGCCCTTTCAGCACCTGGAATCCCATGAGTGGCACCTTGCTGGTCGTAGCCATGCCCGCCAGGGTAGTTCCGGTACCGCAGGCCAGGCAAACCAGGTCAAAATCGGCTTGCGGATACAGGACCGGTATCTCAGAGCAACCCCGGACCCCTTCAATATTGGCACCACCCTCCGGTATCAGGTGAAACGGGCCGTGCTGGTCCTCGAGATCGGCGATCAAGGCAGGGTCATGACGCCGCCCATAGTCATGGCGGGAAATGCCTGAGAGATGCATTCCCGCATTACGGGCATCCTGCAGGCAGGCGTTCAGGGGATCGGGCAGTTCACCCCTCACAATACCCGTGGTGCGAAATCCGAATTCCGCCCCTGCGAATGCGAGGGCATGCAGATGGTTGGACCAGGAACCGCCGAAAGTCAGCAGGCAGTTTCGGCCTGTTTCTCTGGCCCGGGCCAGGTTGTATTTGAGCTTGAACCATTTGTTCCCCGAAATGACCGGGTGGACAAGGTCGAGACGCAAGACGGACAGGCTGATACCTGCCGCGGCCAGGACTGGATCCTCAACAGGCTGGACTGGAATGTCGGGCAAATCCCGGAGCAGGTCTGCGGCCATGCATGAATCCGTTTGAAAACCGGATTATGCGCTGTATTCCCTGAAATCGCACACGTTCGACCGTGCTCAATTGAGTACCAGGTAACCCCGCCCTGCCAGGCAATTGCGTACCACCCGCTGGCGCTCTGCCATGACCTTGCCGGTACCGCTGAGCGTACCGCTGGCCGTGCCGACGCCGGCACCACGTTTTGCCGTTTCGCTGTTCCCGGCAGCCGCCCCGATCACGCCGCCAACCACCGCCCCTGTTGCGGCACCGGTCAGGATCCTGTTATCTGCCTCCACCTGGTCGGCGAAGCCAAAGCAATCCTCCAGGTCAGATTCATAGGCCTCCATATCGACCCCCCTGGTATCAACGATCGGGCGGTTACCGGTAATTTCATCCACCTGCCGGCAGGATGGCAGCAGCAGGACGATGGCGGCTGCAAGAATGACTGTTTTCATGTCTTTCTCCTGTAACAGGTCCCGTCCTTCAGAACGCATGTCGTCGGGTAAAGTTGACAGGCAGGTGCAAAAACCGGCAGCCCTATCCGGTTCCGACAGGTTTTGCATGCACACAGGCACAAAAACACGAAATGTGGACTTGGCAGGAGGAGCAGGGATTTCGGGAATGGCGGACCGGACGGGACTCGAACCCGCGACCTCCGCCGTGACAGGGCGGCGCGCTAACCAACTGCGCTACGGGGCCTAGCGGAGTTGCCTCCGTAAAGCCGTGTTGCCGTGTCCCCAACGGGATTCGAACCCGCGCTGCCGCCTTGAAAGGGCGGAGTCCTAGGCCGCTAGACGATGGGGACCACCATCTTCGAACACCGTTCGAGACTGGGAAAGCATAGGGGAGTGCACTCGCGCCTGTGAAATGGCCCCCTCCCGTCTGGTCTGGGTTCGGGCTCAGGCATTGACACGCGCCACCAGTTGGGTTTCACCTTGGTTGGGGGCCGTCAACTCGGGAGGGTCATGCGCAGGTTGCTCGTGTCGATCGTGGTTGCTGTTTCGGCGGTGGTTCTTGCCCCAGTTCCGGTATCTGCCGCCGCGCCGACCTGGTACCAGCGCGGGACTCAAATGACGCCGCGCTTCGAGTGGAACGCCAACGGTGGCTACTGCGGGGAAATGAGTTTCGTCAGCGCTGGAATGCTCTTTGGCCAGTACACCTCCCAATGGACCGTCCGAAAGCTGGCCAACCCCCGAGCACGCCAGTGGGAGCGCGCTTCGTGGTTGCTCCTCGGCACCAAGACCGAGCGGCGAGCTGCCCGCGCCATGCGCCTAGCAACGGTCCGATTCGACTCTGCCCGGCAGAGATCAGTGCCCCAGTACCTGGCGTGGGTGAAGGAGCATGCCCTGCGCCGAGAAGCCGTGATCATCGGTGTGCTCAACAACACGACAACGTTGGACGAGCGCGGCCCAGGTGACCCCCTGTACGACCACATCGTGCCCGTGTTCGGGGTCGGCTCACAACACTCCCTCCAGCGCTACCGTGGGACCTACTTCGCGACAGACACCCTCACGATCAGCGATAACGGGCTCTACAGCGTCGGACCGAACTACCCAATGCTCTTCAGTTATGCGTTCGGCGATTTCCCACAGTCGCGCTCCGCCGCCAACGCGCCTGGTGGTCCGCTGTACTCGCTCCGCAACCGACCTTGGAATTTTGCGACAGCCGTGGTCGGCGTGGACGACCCCGACAGGGTCACGGTGCCCGTTCGCCTCACGTCGAGCCTCGATGGTGAGGGAATACACGACGAGCCGGTTATGAAGCGCCGCCCCCGAGGCAGGCAGATGACGCTCACCGCCCGAGTCAGCATCCCGGATCAAGCTCGCGCGTACGTCGTCTACCTCTACGACGACTTCGCAACCGTGCCCACACGCGACTTCAATGCCCAAGCGGGCAATGCGATTGACTCGTGGACGATTCCCGCCGGGAGCGGCCCGACGTGGTCGGTCACCATCGACGCCCAGACCAGCGACACCCGGGTCTTTCGCGCCGTGCCCGTGTCGGCGTGCCGCCGGATCATGTCGGCCAGGCGGTCGAGGTTGGCGTCGTCGACCCCGGCTCGGACGAGCTGCGCTTTGTCGAACGCGGACAGCGTGTTGGCCGCTACCTTGCGGATCAGCGCGTCCTGCTCCAG
>JALRBG010000257.1 GCA_023257855.1 Pseudomonadales bacterium
CATCGAGGCCGTTGCCGTTTAACAACTTTCGGCATAAGGCCCGGTGGGTCCCTGCCAGCCTATTTCTGAACATATTGCCCATCTCCGGGCGGGCAAAGGCACCAGGCCTCCTGCCGAAAAATTTCCGTCATCGGCCCTCGGCCTGGCGCCTCAGCCCACCCTTACTTCAGGTAGTGTTCGGAACATTGACTTTCTTCATGGCGGGCAAAGGCACCATGCCTCCCCTGGTGCAGGTAATTCTGGAAACATTGTGCAACGGGATGCAGCCTAAATAGATTGTGGTAGTATCAGCCGCAGTTGTTCGCAGTCTCATTCGGGGGAAGGTTTGAAACTCAAAACTGCAATTATTTCAATGGTTTTCCTGTTACTGCCGCTAGCCGGCAATGCCCAGGAAGGCCATCCCATCAAGGGCACCTGGCGCGGTGAAATCGACATGGGCGCGGACTCCCGCGCACTGGTCATGATCATGGATTACGACGGTGACAACATCACCGGCATGATCAACCCCGGCCGCACCTCCTATCGTTTCAGCAGCGCCGACCTGGATGCGCCCAACTGGGTGCTCAGCGCCGGCGCCACCAACCGCGATGGAGTCGATATCAGTTTCATGGCCACCTTGCATGAAATCGGCGCCCGCAACCGCTACCTCGAAGGCACCTGGACCGAGGGCGGCAGCAGTTATCCCTTCCGCGTGAACCGCGAATAACGAAAAAAAGAACAAGGCGCTCCAGCCAATAAACCCAGGGGGAACAGATGGCATCACCAAAGATTCAAGAAATGAAGGAAAACTGGGTGGTGTTGCTTGTCGCCTTCATGCTCGTGTTCATTTCTTTCGGCGTGCCGAACTTCTCCCTGCCCTGGATCTACGAACCCGCCATGCGTGAGTTCGGCTGGAGCAATGCCCAGGCCAACGGCATTTCCACCTCGAAATTCCTGGTGGGTGCGGCTTCGGCGCTCGGTATGGGCATCCTCATCGACAAGTTCGGCGGCAAGTTTACGGTTCTGTTGGGCACCCTGAGCGGGGGTGTCGCCATGGCGTTGTTCCTGGCCGCCACCAACCTCGGCATCTACTATCTTGCCGGCGCCATGCTGGGCCTGTCCGCGGCCTCCATCGTCGCCGCCATGAAAGTCGTGGTCTCCCGCATCGTCAGCATCAACCAGGGGCTGGCCATCGGCATCGTGCTCAGCGGCACCAGTGCCGGCCAGTTCGTCATGCCGATCGTCTGGCGCTACGCACTCGAAGCCGGCGTGAACTGGCGTGAAATCTTCGCCTGGCTCAGCCTGGGCTCGTTCCTGATTTCCACGCCGTTATGGCTTATTTTCATGGCCAGGAAAGGCGAAACGCAGGACGTCATCAATGCCAGTTCCCGCGGACACAAGGACGGCCTGACCATGTGGGGCCATTTCAAGGAAGTATGCAAGGAGAAGGGCTTCTGGCTGCTGGCACTGTCCATCTTCCTGGTCTCCGCCGTGGACCAGGCCATGATGCAGAATTACGTGACCTTCCTCAGGCGCGACAGGGGGCTCAATCCCAACGAGTTCTTCTGGCTGGTAAGCCTGGTGACCTTCCTGGCTATCGCCTCCAAGATCGGTTCGGGCTGGGTTTACGACCGCTTCTCCATACCCGGCATCCGGGTGTTCTATTTCCTGCTGGGCCTGTCGGTCATACTGGCCCTGCCCGTGGCTGGCATCTTTACGCTGACCCTGTTCCTGGTGGTGCGCAACATCGCCCACGGCGGCATGATCGTCGAGGCACCGGTCATCACCAAGCATTACCTGGGACCGCGCAACCTGGGCATGACCATCGGCATCGTGTCGGTGTTCGTGAACCTGGGTTTCGCTGCGGGCCCTCCCGTGCTGGGCTGGTTGTTCGACCAGACCGGCAACTACACGCTGGGCTTCACCATCTATTCCGGCGTCGCCATCCTGGCCTGCTTCCTGTTGCTGCCGCTGAAGCCGCGTTACTGGAACCCGCCGAGCAAGCGCAAGAGTGAGCAGGAAGCCGGTGCGTCCGGCATGCAGCCCGCCGGCGCCTGAGTCCGTTGACATCAGCCTGACACCATCCCCACGCTGACCCTCATGTGTTAAAAAACTCCCTGGTTATAGTTTTCCAGGGAGTTGGTCATGCAATTAATCTTCGTTCACGGCTGGAGCGTCACCCACACCAACACCTACGGCAGTCTGCACAGCGCGCTGTCGACCGCTGCGGCCAACTACAACCTGGACATTGACGTCCGCCACATCCATCTCGGCAAGTACATCAGCTTTCACGACGAGGTGACCGTCGACGATATCGCACAGGCATTCGACCGCGCCCTGCGTGACCTGCCCGGCAACGGCAATACCATCAAGGCATTTTCCTGCATCACCCATTCCACCGGCGGGCCGGTGGTGCGCCACTGGGTCGACAGGTATTACGGCGCGAAGAACCTGTCGGCATTGCCGTTGAAGCACCTGGTCATGCTGGCGCCGGCCAATCATGGATCCGCGCTGGCCATACTCGGCAAGAAACGGGTGGGCCGGCTGAAGGCCTGGTTCAATGGCGTGGAACCGGGCCAGGGTGTGCTCGACTGGTTGTGCCTGGGCAGCGATGGCCAGTGGCAGCTCAACAAAAACTGTCTCGATTACAACTACTCGAAAAGCAGCTTCTTTCCTTTCGTGCTTTCCGGGCAGGGCATCGACACCAAATTCTACGATTTCCTGAACAGCTACCTGGTGGAGCCCGGTTCGGACGGTGTCGTTCGCATCTGCGGGGCCAACCTGAACTACCGCTACCTGGCGCTGGAGCAGGGCAATGAGATCCTGCGCAGGAAACCGGTGAAGACGCGGCTGCTGGCCGCCAAAAAACGCCCGGTAAAAACGTCGCCGCCCGTGCCGCTGGGCGTGTTCAGCGCCTACAGCCATTCCGGCGACAAGATGGGTATCATGCGCAGTCCGCGTGTTGCGCCGGCCAACCCGCACCCCGTGGTGGATGCAATCCTGCAGTGCCTGCAGGTGCGTACGGTGCCGCAATACCAGCAGCGATTCAATGCGTTTGCCGCACTCAGTGCGGCAGAGCAGCAGCAGGTGCCGGCCGGCAAGAAGGACAGCATCAGCCGCTATACCATGATGGTAGTGAACCTGCACGACCAGTATGGCAACAGTTTCGACGCCGGCGAGTACGAAGTAGTGTTGCTCGGTGGCAAGCAGTACCGGCCCGACCTGATGCCGAAGGGTTACCTGGGGGACAAGCAGATGAACAGCGCCAACAGGAACCTGGTGTATTACATGGATTACGACCAATTAAGGACGGTCAGGGACGGCCACTTCGGCATTCGCATCCTGGCGCGTCCGACCAGCGGCTTCGCCAGTTACCACGAAGGCGAATTCCGCTCCGACGGCCTGGGACTCGACAAGGTCTTCAGCCCCAACGAGACCACGTACGTGGATATCACCATGCAGCGCCGGATCGACAGAAACGTGTTCCGCCTGCGGCGCAGTGACCGGGGGCATGAGGACTTCAAACGGGTTCAGCCGGCGGGGAAGGCAATAGATGAATGACAAAAACAGAGGAAAGAGGAAAGGGACCGGAATAGCGTATGGTGCGATTTGCACAAATGACTTTATTGAATTGCAATGAGATTTTAGTGCCTTGATTTGTCAGAGGACGGTTTATTTCACACCATTCCTCTTTCCTCTTTCCTCTTTCCTCTTTCCTCTCTAAACGAAAAAAGGAGCCATACGGCTCCTTTTCTTGAATCCCGTTCAAATCACTGAACAAGTGACTCGTTGCCCATCATGTGGAACTGGTCGATGTTGTTGTCCTGGCAGAAATACTCGATGATTTCCTCGTCCGGGCTCCAGGCCTTTTCCCAGGAGGTGGTCCATGGCGCCGTATAGGCTTCGGGGTCGTCGATGGTTATTTCATAGCGCAACGTGCCGATAGTCGGGCGCGAGATGCGCTCGGTCAGGTGCAGGCTCTCGGTGTGCGGATAACCTTCACGATGCAGCCAGAAACGCTCGTTGAAACCTATGGTATCCACCACCAGGGTGTCGCCTTCCCAGCGGCCGGTGGAATGGCCGAAATAGGAGGGGTTCACATAGTCAGGGTGAGGACGACCATCCATGTGGATTTCCCGCCAGGGTCGGCTGGAGCCGCCGGAATGGATGAAGATTTTGCCCATGTGCGGCACCTGTACGATCTGCAGGCCGAAGGGAACGGCGAACTGGCGCGGACCGCCGGGTGGTGCGCAGCGCACGTGCGGGTCGTCCTTGGCCAAGGTTTCCTGGCGATAGTCATACAGCGCACGCGCCCAGGGTTTGAACGGCACGTCTTCGGGGGGAGGATAATAGGCGCCACCCACCATCGGGCCCGAGCCGCGGTCCCAGAGGCCGAGTCCGTCTTCCGCCGGCCCCAGGTTGGGGGTGCCATCGGGCAGTCTGGGAGTCGGAGCGTCCGGGTTGTATTCCTGGGCAGTGGCTGTGGCGGCAATAACGGCCAGCGCCACCAGTGAACGGGTAATCAGTTTCTTCATCATGCGTCTGGTCAGTCTTGTTGTCTTGAGAACAGGCGTTTGCCAGTGCTTTCCATCACCACGCGGCTGGCGTTCATGGACGGGCTGCCATCACGGGCCAGCGCCCCCTCCACGATCAGGATTTCTCCCAGCACCAGATCCTCGCGGGTCCAGCCCTGGCGCTGCATGGAAACGGGTGAACCGAGTTCGCAGGCCCAGGTGGTGACCTCACCGGTCTCCTCGTTCTCGACATCGATATAGAAGTAGGCGTGCGGATTGAGCCATTCCACCTTGACGATGACGCCGGTCATTTCGATACGGGCCTCAGCATCGTACTGGGCGGTAAAGGCATGGTGTGCGAGGGCCGGCTGGCTGCCGATCAGCAGCATGGCCAGGGTGCAAACAGGTAACAAGGCTTTGATGG